>JAEWIW010000330.1 GCA_023386855.1 Bacteroidota bacterium
TGGATAAGGAAAATTCAAAGATCAGGTTCACGCTAAAGAATCCCGAAAAGGAAAAAGTATAAAAAGTAATCAGGATTTTGATGATAGAAAGAGAAGGCTGGTCCTTCTCTTTTTGTGTGTCAGGCATGCATATCATCTATAGGGTGAAAGTCCCGAATGAGCGTTACAGTACGTATCATTAGCCAAGAGCAAGGGTGTCCACTGTGAAGTGGAATCTGAAGGAAGCTGGCGGCAAACATTCGAGCCTACGAACAGGAACTGCATAAAAGGCAGGGTAATGTGGGTGATGTTGCAAAACAAACAAAAGCCCTATACTGTACAGAAAACATTACAATGTAAATGCAGAGGCTACATGAATGGAAAGCGGATATGCTTACCCTGAGAGATCTGATAATAATCTGGCAACGTTATGAATGAATGACGAAGCGGAAACAGATGTTAGAGCAAACAATAACATCGTGGTATTATCAGAAGTCAGCCGAAGTCATAGTAAGCCGGAAACGAGCCGCAACCCAGATAGAAGGGCAATGCGGAAGACTCACGAAAGGATGAAGGACTGAATGTTAGAATGACGAAGGAATTAGAAAACATATGGCAGGACAGTAACAACCGAAACACTTAAGCGAACTACCTGCGTGAGGATTGGCCGGAAGTCAAAGTAAAACGCAGGAGGAGTTGAGTCGGGCCACACGGTTAATAAGGACAACGTCGAAGCGAGGTGACCTCGCAGTATTGAAGCTAGTTAAAGTAGTATGCTGGAAGAGATCACAGACATCCGAAACGTACAAAAAGCCTTTAAGCAGGTTACTGCAAATAAAGGCGCCGGCGGCATTGATGGTATGCAGACCGATGAACTTCGCGACTACCTCAATGAACACTGGCAATCGTTAAGGAAATTGATTTTAGAAGGGAGTTACAAACCGCAACCGGTGGGCAAGGTAGAGATACCGAAGCCACAGGGTGGTAAAAGGCTTTTAGGAATACCTACGGTCATTGACAGGCTGTTACAACAAGCCATCGCACAATGGCTGAGTCCTAAGTTTGAAGAAGAATTTTCCGAATACAGTTATGGCTTTAGGGAGGGGCGCAATGCGCACCAGGCGGTATTGCAAGCGCAAGCCAACCTGAACCTTGGATATGAATGGGTAGTAGAACTGGATTTGGATAAATTTTTCGACAGGGTGAACCATGATAAGTTAATGGGCCTGCTTACAAAGAAGATAGCGGACAGGCGTACACTAAAGTTGATACGCAGTTATCTTAATAGCGGCATCATGGATGAAGGTGTGGTGAGCCCAAGGACAGAAGGGACACCACAGGGAAGCCCTCTGTCGCCGTTGCTAAGTAACATTGTTTTGAATGAGCTGGACCGGGAACTAAAAGCAAGAGGCCACCGCTTTGTGCGGTATGC
Source organism: Bacteroidota bacterium (assembly GCA_023386855.1). GTDB lineage: Bacteria > Bacteroidota > Bacteroidia > Chitinophagales > Chitinophagaceae > Flavitalea. Next base: position 1,412 of record JAEWIW010000330.1, read on the forward strand.
GGACGATTGCAGTATCTATGTAAGGAGTGAGAAATCTGCCCATCGGGTAATGGAGACGATCACATCCTACATAGAAGATAAACTGAAATTGAAAGTGAACCGGCTCAAAAGCAAAGTAAGCCGTCCGCATGAAAGTACACTGCTGGGATTTTCTTTTCTAAACAAAGACAAGAGTTGGGAGATACGCATCGCACCAAAATCTTTGAAGAGAGTTAAGAAAAAGATTAAGGAAAGCACGCAGCGCAAAGACCCTACACCAGTCAAAGGAAAGATCAAGAAAATGGAAGCGATGATAAGGGGATGGGTTAATTACTTTGTGATAGCTAAAGCCGAAAAGGCAATGAAGGTGCTGGACAAGTTCACAAGGACAAGGTTACGAATGTGCATATGGAAACAATGGAAGAAGTCAAAGACCAAAATAAGGAACCTTCAAAGATTAGGGATCAGGCCACAACAGGCATACGAGTGGGGTTATAGCCGCAAATCGTATTGCAGGGTCTCCCACAGTCCCATACTTTGCATGGCCTTAAATAATGAATACTTCAGCAAGTTGCGGTACATAGGTTTTGTAAACTCCTACTACTGGAAAACAAAACATCAAACAAAATTATTCTAACAAACCGCCGTATACCGAACGGTACGTACGGTGGTGTGAGAGGACAGATAGCCAAAAATTAATTGGCTATCTTCCTACTCGATTGCTCCTGATCCTGATTACCTTACAGCATATTTTTTACCATGAAATACTCCTTATTACTGCTCTGGGGTGTTATAACCCTGTATTCCTGTAAGGTTACCCAGCGCTTTCCCCGCAACGACCAGAAAATTGATATCACATTTGTCCAGGTCAATGATGTATATGAGATTTCAACTGTTTCAGGGGGCAAGGAAGGCGGATTGGCCCGCCTGGCAACCCTTAAAAATCAGCTTCTTTCAAAGAATCCCAATACAGTAATGGTCATGGCTGGCGATTACCTGAGTCCATCAGTATTCAATTCGTTGAAATACCACGGTAAAAGAATCAGGGGTGCGCAAATGGTGGATGCCATGAATGTTGCGGGCTTCGACTTTGCGATTCCCGGCAACCATGAATTTGATATTACCGGCGAGGAATGGCAGGCGCGTGTTGATGAATCGCGTTTTGATATCATTGCCTCCAACAGTTTTCACGAGGTTAACGGGGTCCTGCAGCCTTTCTTCCAGCATCATTCAACCGATTCCACGGCGCTGCCAGGCTATCTTATCAAAACATATATCGACAAAGACGGCACATCGGCCAGGATCGGCTATATCGGCATAACCCTTCCTTTCAACAAGGCTGATTATGTTGGGTATTCCGATCCCCTGCAAACAGCTAAAGAGCTCTATAATAAAATCAAGGATTCCTGCGACGCGGTTGTCGCCATTACACACCAGGCGATGGCCGAAGACCAGCAGCTTGCCGACTCCCTGCCTGGCCTTGCATTAATCATGGGTGGACATGAACATGACATGCGCTTTGATAAGCGTGGAAATATTTATATCACCAAGGCTCATGCTAATGCGCGAACTGCCTATGTGATCAATATGGAGATCAATAAAAAAAGAAGAACCATTGAGGTGGAACCAGTGCTGACCCCTGTAGATGAGCAGCTGGGTTTTGATCCAAAGACCCAGGCAGTGGTGGATAAATGGATGAATATTGCCGATAGCAGCTATGCCTCACTGGGATTTGAAGCCAGGAAAGTGGTGTATACGGGTAAGGATTCGCTGGAGGCAAGGGAATCCATTATCCGGCAAAGGGCCTCCAACTTCACTGATATCATCGTCAGGGCTATGAAAAAAGCCGCTCCCCTTTCCGACTTAGTGATTATGAATGCTGGCTCTATCCGGCTCGACGATATTTTACAATCGCCGGTAACCCAATACGATATTATCCGGGCACTTCCTTTTGGCGGTGGCATCAGGGAAGTGATGATGAAGGGAAGCCTGCTGAAAAAACTGCTGATGACAGGTTTGGAAAACAAAGGAATCGGCGGTTACCTGCATTGTTACCCTGTAACTTTTGATGAGGCGGCGGCAGAATGGAAGCTGAACGGTCAGTCCTTGCAGGATGAAACCGTGTACAGGGTAGCCCTCACCGATTTTTTATTAACCGGTGGCGAAGCCCATATGGAATTCCTTACGCCTGGAAATCCTGGAATTGTAGAAGTGCTTCCGGCGCAAACGGACCCCGGCAACCCTTTATCCGATATCCGGTTGGCGATCATCCGGTACCTGGAATGACCCCGTGGCACGCCCCCGTGGCACGCCCCCGTGCCACGGTGTCCTATTATTAGCTAATTTTGCATCATCAACCTAGTATATGAGTGAATTAATGACCCCGCAGCAGCCGACCTCCCTAACTTCAAAAGATTTTGCTACTGACCAGGAAGTAAGATGGTGCCCGGGTTGTGGCGACTATTCCATCCTTGCACAATTCCAGAAAGTTCTGCCAGGCATGGGCATCCCCCGCGAAAATGTTGTGATCATCTCGGGAATCGGCTGCAGCAGCCGCTTTCCCTATTATATGAATACCTATGGCATGCACTCGATCCATGGACGTGCAACAGCCATTGCATCAGGTCTTAAAGCTTCAAGACCCGAACTCTCGATCTGGATCGTAACAGGTGATGGCGATAGCCTGAGCATCGGTGGTAACCATACCATCCACCTCCTGAGAAGGAACTTCAATGTCAATATGCTTTTGTTCAATAACCAGATCTATGGTTTGACAAAAGGCCAGTATTCTCCCACTTCCGAACAGAAAAAAGTTACCAAGTCAACTCCTTTTGGAAGCCTTGACCATCCTTTCAATCCTCTTGCACTGGCCATGGGAGCTGATGCAACCTTTGTGGCAAGAAGCATGGACCGCGACCCCAGGCATCTTCAACAAATGATGATCCGCTCGAACCAGCATCATGGCGCATCCTTCCTGGAGATCTATCAAAACTGCAACATCTTTAATGATGGGGCTTTTGAAATGTTCACGGAAAAAGGAAGCAAGCCTGAAGAAACCATTTTCCTGGAACAGGGCCAGCCACTGGTATTTGGTGCCAACAGGAATAAGGGTATCCGCCTCGAGGGCTTCAGGCCCGTGGTGGTAGAGATCGGCGACCAGTACAGCATCGATGATCTATGGGTTCATGATGAAAGAGATTTCTATAAAGCACAGATCCTGGTGAGGATGTTTGATCATACCGATACACCTGGTCATCTTCCCCGTCCATTCGGTGTGTTCTATGAAACCGACAGGCCTTGCTATGAAGACATGATGAATATGCAGATTGAAGAAGTAATTGCAACCAAAGGCCCCGGCAACCTGGATAAGCTCCTGAGAGGAAGGGAGACATGGACCATCAGCTAAGATGTCAACACTATTGCATCGGTTAGGAATCAAAAAAAAATGCCAGCGATGGAGATCGCCGGCCTGTGCTTACCTCTGAAACCACAAAAAGAAAGCGTTTCACATATAATCAATGGCATGCATACTGCAAACCCTGTTATTGAATTAAACCTTTTTTGATATTCTGCACGGATCATCAAACACGATCATCAGGATCATCAATGATACAAAATCAATCAAGGGTACTATTAGTGAACAAAGAGAAAATTGGATGGTTGGGCGAGGAACTTGGATTAGGAGATGAGCTGAATGAAATTCATTCGGGCTGGTTAAAAATAGAAAGTGTTTTGATAATATTCAATTTTTTTGATAAAATATTTTTTTTTCACGCAGCATTTCTTCGTCGACCTTTATCCAGCCTGCATTTGTTGGCATAACTAATGCAGCATTTTTTTTATGCTGATACATATTCATCCTGAAAATCCTCAACCGCGCAATATTAAAACAGTGGTTGAATCACTTGCCAAGGGCGGTGTGATCATTTATCCAACAGATACTATATATGGTCTTGGCTGTGATATCTTTCAACATAAAGCCATTGAACAGGTATGCCGCATCAAGCAGGTGGATCCACAGAAAGCCCACCTGTCCTTCATTTGCTATGATCTCAGTGATCTCAGCAAATACACCAAGAGCATCTCTACACCAATGTATCGTATGCTGAAGAATTATTTGCCCGGTCCCTATACCTTTATTCTTCCTGCAAGCCGTGAAGTACCCAGGATCCTGAAAAGCAGGAAAGATACCATTGGATTGCGTGTGCCTAATTGCGTAATTGCAAGAACGATCCTTCGAGATCTGGGTCATCCCATATTAAGTTCTTCCCTTCCTGGCGAAATGGTAGAAGAATATACTGATCCTGATCTTATGCATGATAACTTTCATAAGGTGGTTGATCTTGTTGTAGATGGCGGTCCGGGTGGTATGGTTCCTTCCACCATCATCGATTGCACAGGCGATGAACCTGTTGTTGTAAGACAGGGACTTGGTGAATGGCTTGAACAATAATCATTGCTTATCTTAGTTCAATGAACCCCTTTGATAAATTCTTTCCACCAACACTGGAACTGGAAACACCAAGAGTATTGCTGAGAAAAATGCGCGAGGAAGATCTCGATGCTTTTATAACTATTCCCACCGATGAGGATACATGGAAGTATTTCAGTAAGGATCTTTCCCAGCCCGGTGAAATGGAAACATGGACCAAGGAAGCATTGAAGGGTTATGATGAAAAGATCCGTATGCCATTTACCATAATCGAACAGGACAGTAAAGAGATCTGTGGTTCCACCAGCTATGGAAATATATCCTGGTACGACAGGCGCATAGAAATTGGATGGACATGGTTGGGAAAGCCTTACCAGGGAACTACCATCAACCGGCATGCAAAATTCTGCCTGTTGAGTTATGCATTTGAAGCGCTTAAAATGGAACGGGTCGAGATCAAAACGGATAACCTTAATGAGCGCGCAAAAGCAGCATTGATCAAAGTAGGTATGAAACCCGAAGGCGTTCTGCGAAGCCATATGCAAATGCATTCTAATCGTAGAAGAGACAGTATTTATTTTGGAATGATACGCGAAGAATGGCTTGAAAGAAAAATGAATTTTTTCGGTGACCTTGCTTAGCCTTCACCACTTACATTCCCGCATTCATGATCTGCTGCTCTGCTTTCACAATGATTGAAGGTGCGGGCAGGTCAGCGGGATCTACAAAATCATCTTCAAAATCCAGTTCAAGCTGGCTGAGATTACTGAAGGTTTTGCGATGATAAGGTGATACCCCATGAACACTTATTGCGTTCCGGTGCTCGATGGTACCATATCCTTTATTGGTATTCCAGCAGTAATGGGGGTATGACCGGTGAAGCTTCTTCATATAATCATCGCGGTAGGTCTTGGCCAAAATGCTGGCTGCTGCAATAGAAGCATAAAGGCTGTCGCCCTTTACAATACATTCATGTGGAACTCTCTTATACTTATTGAACCTGTTGCCATCGATCAGTAATAGTCCCGGTCTTTTTCTTAATTTATCAATGGCCAGGTGCATGGCTTTGAATGATGCCTGCAGGATATTGATCCTGTCGATCTCCTCATGATCCACCTGTGACACAGCGTAGGCAACAGCGTTCTCCCTGATATACTTCCTCAGCGTATAACGGTCTTCTTCATTGACCATTTTGGAGTCGTTGAGCAGGGGATGATAGAAATCCTGCGGTAGGATCACCGCCGCCGCAAATACGGGGCCTGCGAGACAACCTCTTCCAGCCTCATCACATCCGGCTTCCATTTTCTTCGTCTGGTAATGTACTGTCAGCAGCGGGATAAATTTTTTCAAAAGTAAGTGTAGCCGGCTAACCACTGAAAAAAATCGCAGTTGTTTATCCACCGTCGGTTATTTACCTTGTAAGAATTATCTGCATGGCTTAGCACCTGGGCTCTCCGGGATATTAACATCATTACCGCAAGGCACTGGAATTAAAAATCCGCCCTTCCGCCCATGAATTCTCCGCACTCAAAATTACTGTCAATCTAAAACCAACTATATGTCTACCAACCCGCTCAATGAGAGGGCACCCCGCCGTGCCTTCCTCGGATCCATTGCCTCCGGCGCTGTATTGCTCAGTGCTGCCATGATACCCGCACCTATACAGGCAAACCCTTCGATATTGCCAGGTTTTAATGAAGAAGTTGAGGGTGAAAAAACAGGTAAAGCCGCGGCAGAAGCCTGGTTCAACAAGGTAAAGGGCAAACACCGCATGGTTTTCGATGCCACCTGGCAGCATAACGGTTTTCCTTTTATCTGGGCTTATGTTTTCCAGGTGACCAATAATGAAACCGGCTCACCCGACAACCAACTCGGGAACGTTGTTGTGCTCCGGCACGATGCCATTCCCTTTGCCATGGAGAATCGCTTATGGGAGAAATACAAATTCGGAGAACTGTTCAAGG
>JAEWIW010000364.1 GCA_023386855.1 Bacteroidota bacterium
CCTATTCTCACCGGCTTCGATCCTTTATAACCTTCAAAATGCGGCAATGTTCTTTCTTCAAGCTGCCTGTGGCCATCAATGCTGTACATGATACCTAAACGGTTCTGGCCTTTAATATCCTGGCATAATTTCTCCACCCATCGCATGAAGGCGCCGGCCTCCTTGATATAACCTAAACGTATAAGGGCATACATTGAAAATGAGGCGTCACGGATCCAGGTGTATCGATAATCGAAATTGCGGCCAGCGCCAATGCTTTCGGGCAGTGAAAAGGTAGCGGCGGCGATCACTGAACCGTAATTATAAGAGGTCAGCAATTTCAACACAAGGGCCGACCGGTTAACCGTATCGAGCCACCTGCCCTGGTAAGTGGATTGGCCGATCCAGTTTTTCCAGTAATTCATGGTATCGAAAAGGCTTTCCGTAATAAAGCGTTGAAAGTCTCTCTCCTGTTGATGATCCTTATCGACGTGTTCCAGCAGGAAATCGGCAGTCTCATTGGGTTTGAGGGTAAATTCCGCTATAATATCTGCACCTGTAACGCGCAGGGGGACCGAGCTTTTCAGCCTGAGCACCGTGCCATCCTGTCCCTGGCTGGTAAGGATGACCTCGGATTCGGAAACCTGCCGGCAATCGTGGTGCGATTGACCGTAATTAAAGCGGGGCATGCATTGCATGCGATGACGCACTTCACCCCTTACCACCGTAACGCGGCGGATAAGTTCCTTTCCTGAATATAATTCTTCAACCGGCATAAAATCGGTGATCTCGCTAACGCCTTCCTTGGAAAGAAAACGGGTGAGCAGCACGTTGGTATCGGGAAGATAGAGCTGCTTGGTTTTCATTTCAGAAAACAAGGGATTAAGCGTAAAGCGTCCACCTTTTTCCTCATCAAGCAAGGCTGCAAAAATGCTTTCGGAATCGAAATTGGGAAAGCACATGAAATCGATGGAGCCATTGAGACCAACCAGGGCAACGGTATTGAGGTCGCCGATGATGCCGTAATTTTCAATCGGTAGATAGCCCATGCTCCTTATATTACAATTGCCGTTCCACCATGCAGGTGGATGGCATAAGGGTTATACATTTGCCGCATGAGTATTTTAGTTTTTACCCTCATCATTTTCGCAGGAGCATTTCTTGCCGGGTTACTGGGTTCATTAACCGGGCTGGGCGGAGGAGTGATTATTATACCGATGCTGACGCTGATCTTTCATGTTGATATCCGCTATGCGATTGGAGCTTCGCTGATATCGGTGATTGCCACTTCTTCCGGTGCAGCGGCGGCTTACGTTAAAGAAGGCATATCGAATATCCGCATTGGTATGTTCCTCGAGATTGCCACCACTATTGGCGCGGTAATCGGTGCAATGATCGCGGTATATGCGCCCACATCGCTGATTGCCGTATTGTTTGGAGGAATATTGCTGGTATCGGCTGGAATTTCACTCAGGAAGAAAAAGGAAACGATTGTGCATACGCCTTCCAGGGCAGCTTCATTGCTCAAGCTCAACAGCAGTTATCCAGGGATGGATGGAAATGAAATTCATTATACGGTGGCCAATGTTCCCGGCGGTTTTTTCATGATGACCATTGCCGGGGTGCTCTCCGGTTTGCTGGGAATTGGATCGGGTGCACTGAAGGTTGTAGCAATGGATAATATCATGAAGCTGCCTTTCAAAGTTTCAACTACCACCAGCAATTTCATGATCGGTGTTACGGCAGCTGCCAGTGCTGGTGTGTACCTGGGAAGAGGTTATATAGACCCGGGATTGTCGATGCCGGTGATCCTGGGAGTATTGCTGGGTGCCTATTTCGGCTCAAAAGTGCTGGTGAGTGCCCAGACTAAAACGCTACGATTAATCTTTGCCGTGGTGATCAGTTTCCTCGCTTTGCAGATGATCTATAACGGCATTACAGGAGGTATTTAAAAATGAATGCAGCATGAAAAAATTCAGGGATCATGATATAGAAGTCATCATGGGTACATTGTTGAGAGTGGGCGTAATGATCTCCGCATCTATTGTTGTTGCAGGAGGAATTTACTACCTGGCGGAGCATGGGCAATCGGTACCACATTATGAAACTTTTGAGGGAGAACCCTCCTTTTTAAAAAGTGTGAAAGAGATTTTACATGGTGTGGGGCAGATGCATAGCCGTGCTATCATCCAGATGGGATTGCTGGTGCTGATTGCCACGCCAATTGCAAGGGTTATTTTTTCGGTGATCGGCTTTTTACTTGAGAAGGATTATTTATATGTCGTAATAACACTTATTGTACTTGGAATCATCAGTTTCAGTTTATTCAGCGGGCTGGTAGGATGACCCCGTGGCACGGGGGCGTGGCACGGGGGCGTGCCACGGGGTGCATTGGTGGTTCAACAATAAACATTTGTTAAGCCTCATTCCGGCTTTTTCTTTGCATAGCAGGTATACATACCTTTAATAAAATCAAAGAATATGAGGTTGAAGGCATTTATGATGGTAGCCTGTTTTTTTGCAGTTTTCGGTTCCTTTGCACAGGCCAAGTTTGAGCAGGCCAAACAACAGGCACACGAGCAGCACAAACTTATTCTCCTAAATTTTTCAGGATCCGATTGGTGTGGTCCCTGTATCAAACTGAAAAAAGATTTCCTCGAAATACCCGCATTTCAACAATTCAGCGACAGCACACTGGTTTTTATCAATGCTGATTTCCCCCGCCAAAAAAAGCACCAGCTATCAAAAGAAGAGCAGCAACAAAATGATCTGCTCGCAGAACATTATAATGCTAAAGGAGCATTTCCCTTTACAGTTTTACTGGACGAAAATGGAAGGCCATTAAAGAGCTGGGAAGGATATCCAAAAGAAAAGCCGGAAGAATTCATTGATGAAATTCAAACTATGGCAAATGCCATTAACAGCAAATAAAGAAATCGCCTTTAAGCGTTCTGAAAAACTGATGGGTAACCGTTTTGAAATTACCGTGGTAGCGGAGGATGAGGAATGGGCCCATGAAAAAATTTCCCTTGCTGTTATTGAGATCTCCAGGATTGAAGTGATGCTGACCACTTTCAATGAACAAAGTGAAACCAATGCAGTGAACCGTAACGCAGGCATAGCGCCCGTTAAGGTTTCCAGTGAAATGTTCGATCTCACCCAACGTTCCCTTAAATTATCTTCCCTCACGCAAGGAGCATTTGATATTACCTATGGAGGCATTGACCGCAGCCTCTGGAATTTTGATACACATATGAAATCCCTTCCTGATGCTGCCACCGCAAAAAAAATGGTGCGGCTGATCAATTACAGGAATGTAATACTGGATGAAAATGAACATACCATTTTTTTAAAAGAAGAAGGTATGAGAATTGGTTTTGGTGGAATTGGAAAAGGCTATGCTGCTGACAAAGCAAAACAGTTGCTGGTTCAGCAGGGAGTGCAAAGTGGAATAGTGAATGCATCCGGTGATCTTGTGGCCTGGGGTAACCAGCCTGACGGGAAACCATGGACAGTGGGCATTGCACATCCCGACCTCATAAATCAACCTTTTTCTTTCATGGAAATTTCAGGTATGGCCATTGCCACTTCAGGTAATTATGAGAAGTATGCAATCATTAATGGTAAGAGATATTCCCATACCATCGATCCAAAAACCGGTTTACCCGTTGCAGGTATTAAAAGCGTTAGCATTATCTCCACCACAGCAGAGATAGCCGATGCCATGGCCACACCGGTAATGGTGATGGGGACCAGGGTGGGACTAAACCTGCTCAACCAGGTGAATGGAATTGCAGGCATCATCATTGATGATGATAATAATATTTACACTACAAATAATATCCTTTTACAATGAAACTATTCAAACCAGGAGGTAGGCTAATACTGACCTGCTTTGCTGTGATCATCGGGGTTAGTTCCTGCACTACGGTAAAAGAGTACCAGAAAAGCCGTTTAAACGACCATGAGATGGCACTGGCCAACAGGAAGGTGGAAAAAACTGAATTGAGTTTTCAATCTTACCGTGAAGGCGCATCAGGAGCCAATGCCGGCAAAAGCGGGGGCGGTTGTGGATGCAATTAACATGAACCAACATTATGAAAAAGTTATCTCTTGCAATGATTGGAATGTTTGCGGGCATGCTCAGCGCATTCTCCCAGGCCCCTTCCACCGACAGTTCAGCTTACCAGGTAAGAAAGCTTCGATTTGAAGAAGCCAATATTGTTTCAAGTTATTATCACCAGGACGGGAATAATTCAGCAGTTACAGGCGGAATAGGCACGGAGAAACTGACCGACTTCTCCAATTCATTCCAGGTTAAACTGACCCGTTATGATACGCATTTAAGAAAGCATAGTTTTGATTTTGATCTTGGTATTGATCATTATACATCCGCTTCTTCCGATAAGATAAATCCCAATACTATTTCATCAGCTTCTTATTCCGATTCAAGAGTTTATCCTTCGCTGAACTGGACAATGGAAAATGAAACAAAAGGCACTACCATTGGTGCAGGTCTTTCTTCTTCTACGGAATTTGATTACCAGTCGTTCGGTGCCAATATTCTTCTTGCCAAAAAATCAAAAGATAAAAGTGCTGAGTTCAGTTTCAAGTTACAGGCCTATCTCGACCACCTGAAAGTAATTCGTCCTATTGAATTAAGACCCTTCCAGGAAGATCAAACAGCCTACGCGCGAAGTGCAAGAAATACATTTGTCGGCTCCCTATCCTATTCAAAGATCATCAACCACCGCCTGCAGGTGGCCTTACTTATGGACCTGATCTACCAGCATGGCTACCTGGGATTACCTTTTCACAGGGTTTATTTTCTCGACAATAGCCTGGATGTTGAAAACCTTCCTGGCAGCAGGTTCAAGCTACCATTGGCATTGAGAGCAAATTATTTTGTTGGTGATAAAATTATTGTCAGAACCTATTACCGGTATTACCAGGACGATTGGGGACTGAAAGCACACACTATAAACCTTGAAGTGCCTTATAAGATAACACCGTTTTTATCGGTGAGTCCTTTTTACCGTTATTATACACAGGAACAGGTTGATTATTTTGCTCCTTACCAGAAACATAAACCTTCCGAGAAGTTTTTCACCAGCAATTATGACCTGTCAACCTTCCACAGTAATTTCTTTGGAGCAGGCTTCCGGTATGCACCCCCGGAAAATATTTTACATATCAATCACTTTAGCAGTGTTGAATTAAGATATGGGCATTATGCCAAAAATATCGGTATGACATCGGATATTATTTCGCTGGATTTGGGGATAAAGTAGACCCCGTGGCACGGGGGCGTGGCACGGGGTGCCTCGTATTGTGGCATTTGCCCGCTTTACTCCATCATTGGCATTTCTTCCAAAAGCCATGAATAAATAATAAAGGATCCGAATCAATTATTAACCGTTCTTCGGTTACGGTCGATCCAATAACCCCAGGGGATGAAGAGCAATTGGGCCATCCCCACGAATCCAATTGTCCGTGCATCAGGAGGGGGATCGCCAAAAATATTCATGAAATAGATCAGTAAAAAAACGACCAGCAGGCTCCATAAAGCAAAGCTGCGGGTTTTATTTACGGGCCGGGTTGAAGAAATGTATAACCATGCACCACCTAAAAAGATCACCAGTTCAATTACCATGGTAAGCATTCGCAAATTCCATAAACCCAATCCTACTTTAACCTGTTCATTAAAACCCAGTGGAAGGTCGGGCCTATGCGTTATAAAATCCAGCAGCCAGTGACTTATCACCAGGGCTCCAACCACCAGTGCCGCGACCTTATTCTTCCTGAAGAAATAATAAATTAGTCCAAGGATCAGTGCCCATATGACCACGGCAAGAAGGCTGTGAGAATAGGATAGGATTCAAAATCCAGGGGTGTGAATGCAGTGTTACCAGGATCGATGGAAACCTTTTCAACCCCGAAAAGTATTAAGAAAGGCCATAACAGGTCAATAAACTGTGCAGCAAAAAATCCTGTTGCAAGAGATGGCTCCTTATTGATCTTCCTGCTGGCAAATGCCATCCCGAAATGTCCAATAAACATCAGGTATAATTTGATGGGCAAAATAATTAATTTGTATATCAGAACCTAACCAACTTACCAGTGGCATGATTAAACAACGAAGTTTAAGCAGGAGAGATTTTGTTAAGCTCGGAACAGCCCTTCTCATTTCATTGCCCACGACAAAAGAATTCATTCATTCTGTAATGGGTGAGATCCCTGTTAAATCAATGGGCACTACATTGATCCATGAACATTTCCTGGTTGATTTCATCGGCGCTGATAAGATCAATGAAAACCGTTGGAACAAAGATGAAGTAGTTGAAAAATTACTTCCCCTTCTTAAAGCTGTAAAGAAGCATGGCGTTGAAACCATCTTCGATTGCACTCCTGCTTTCCTGGGTAGGGATATCCAACTTTTAAAAATGCTTTCAAAAGCATCAGGCTTACATATCATCACCAATACCGGTTATTATGGTGCCGCAGGAAATAAGTACCTCCCTTCATGGGCTTATACAGAAACTGCTGAGCTGCTTGCAGCAAGATGGATAAAGGAACACAGCGATTCCATTGAAGGTTCGGGTGTGAGGCCGGGTTTCATAAAAATCGGGGTTGATGGAGAACATCTTTCAGCATTGCATGGTAAACTGGTTAGCGCCGCAGGGTTAACGCATCTTGAAACAGGACTAACGATTTGTTCACATACCGGGCCATCTGTATTGGCGATGGAAGAACTGGCCATATTGGAATCCATGGATATTGATCCGTCAGCCTTTGTATGGGTTCATGCCCAGCAGGAAAAAGATCTTACCAAACACAGCCAGGCTGCGGCAAAAGGCGTATGGGTAAGCCTGGATGGAATGGGATGGGGTGATGAGGAATTTTATGCATCCAGCATCCTGAACCTTCATGCAGAAGGCTTGTTGAACAGGGTATTGATCTCACATGATGCAGGATGGTACAAACCCGGCGAACCAGGCGGGGGTGATATTACAGGCTATACCAGCATATTCACGCAAATGATTCCTTTGCTCAGGAAATATGGATTGAAAAAGAAAGAGATTGACCAGCTACTTATTCATAACCCGGTAAACGCTTTTATTCCAAAGACCAGGAAGCACTGATCTTTTCCATATCATTAAATAAAACTGGCAGATCGGGCCACCACCCAACCTGCAGGTTCACTTCTTAACAAGGATATATTGTTTGCAGTAAAAGCCGCTTCAAAATTTTTATTGTCGAAATATTGCTTTGCCTTATAAAAATCCTTTCGTTCAAGGTCACGATTGGCAATTGTTATATGCGGATGGAAAGGACGATCATCCGTTTTTATTTTATGACCTGCTGAAATAAGAAAATCCTGCAGGCCGGCTTTCAATTTCAACAGGCCAGGTGAAGGAGCCACATCCACATAAATCACCCTCGGGGCAAAATAACCATAATCACTGAGCAGCACTTCAAAGGGCGACCAGGATTGACAAAAATCTTTGAGATCATTTGCGATGGATTCTTCATTCTCCTTTGGCAAATGAAAAGGAGGAACCAGTGTAATATGCGCAGGTGAACGGAGGGCCACTTCGCATCCAAAGTTATCTTTCATCCACAGCTTATCCTGCATAATAAGCTCATTAAGCTCTTTTGGCAAAAGAACAGCAATAAAGTATAATGGCATATTGAAAATTAAATAAAAAAAAGCCACCTGTAGAAACAGGCGGCCATCCAATCTAACTGCTTATGAAGTACACATTCTTTAT
>JAEWIW010000373.1 GCA_023386855.1 Bacteroidota bacterium
CCGGTACACCTCTATAATTGTAGCTTCACTTACATCCCTTCCAGCTTCTGTACTTACCATCCATGCACTCTGTTGCACATGGTTCATGATATAACTGTAAATGCCATAAGTATATCCTTTGTCCTCCCGGATATTGGCCATTAACCTCGAACCAAAGAATCCTCCAAACAAATTGTTCAGCACCTGGGCTTTCTGGAAATCAGGATGATGCCTGTTGGGAAAATGCCTTGCAATACGGATGGCCGATTGAACGCCCTGTTCATCATTGATCACGGTCTGCTTCATGGTAGCCGAAGGCTCCACCGGGTGCAGCGGTCCCAGGTTGGCCTTGCGATGATTCTTTAAAGGCAATGCCCCAAAGATCTTCTCGAGCGAAGCCAATAAACTCACCGGAATCTTTCCTGCCACAAATATTAAACAATGCCCGTTCTTATAATGATCATGATAAAACTCCAGCAGGTCATCCCTTTGCAACTGGTCATAATCTTCCAGCCTGCTGTATTTTCCATAAGGATGTTTTTCGCCAAACAGTTGCGCATCGATAAGCCTTCCTGCAACAAAATCATTTTTCTGCAATCCCACTTTCAACCGCTGCTTTGAATTCGTTTTATATACCTCCAGCTCTTCTTCGGAAAAGATAGAATCACTGATCATTTCTGCCACCACCGGTACCAACTCATCAACATGTTTTGAAAGGCAATGCAATGAGATCTCTGCAGTTTCATTATAAGCACTCCTGTTCAGGTAGGCACCATAATAATCGAAATGCTCATTGATATCAAAAGCATTCATCTTCGCCGTTCCATTCTTGATCAAAAAATTGGTCGCTGCAGCCACCGTATTCTTCTTCTCATAACTGTTCCCTGCAAAAAATACCCAGTTGATCATTAGCGTATCTTCCGTTCCCATATCCACCATGTACACTTCCACACCATTGGAAAGTTTTTCCATCCTGGCCGGTGGAAGTGCAATATTGAATTCTACCGGGTCCTTGATCGGCGGCGCTATTTTTCTATTTACCATATATGCTTTTTCTTGCTAAACCTGGTTTTCGCTGTGATAGTAAAGTGTGTTTGAATTGTTGACATCAAAGATCCGCTTGCTGTATTGCAGGATGTCATCCGCAGTTACGGAAAAATATTTTTCCCTGTCTTTATTGAACAATGAAGCATCGCCCAGCAGTTCATAAAAAGCAAGACTATTTGCCCTGGCCATCACGCTCATGTCTTCAAATGCAATGGCAGACTCGGTTTTATTCTTGATCTTGGTAAGTTCCTTCTCACTGATCAGGGATGTTCTCATCTTCTCCAACTCTTCTTCCACGGCCTGCTCCGCATCTTCCATCTTCACGCCTTTCACTAATTTTCCTTCAATGGTAAGCAGTCCTCCATCGATCGATCCGAAATGATAACATTCAATATTGCTGAAGAGTTTTTTGTCTTTTACCAGCGACTGGAACAACCGGGAAGATCCGCCTCCACCCAGAACTTCAGTGATGAGATCGGCAACATAATATCCATGGTCAAGCCTTCCATCCATATGCCAGCATTTGTATAATGCATCCAAAGGTACATTCGCGGTCACCGTCATTTTCCTTGGCGCTGCCTGCCTGGGTTCAGCAGGAATATTCCGCTCATATCTTTCACCCGCAGGGATATCGACAAACCATTTCTCCACCAGCGGCTTCACTTCTTCCGTTTTTACATTACCTGCCACTACCATGATGGCATTCACCGGCCGGTAATGTTTGAAGAAGAACTGCTTTACATCTTCAAGGCTGGCATTTTCTATATGCGAAAGTTCTTTGCCAATAGTCATCCAGCGGTAAGGATGCTTCTCGTAAGCCATCTCCCGCATTCTGAACCATACATCTCCATATGGCTTGTTGATATAATGTTCCTTGAACTCTTCCGATACCACCTTGCGTTGAACATCGAGGCTTTTTTCATTGAATGCAAGCGATAACAACCTGTCGCTTTCCAACCATAGGGCTGTTTCAAGGTTCTCGGCAGGAAGCTGCACATAGTAATTCGTTACATCATTGCTGGTATAGGCATTGTTCTCACCACCAGCCACCTGTAATGGCGTTTCAAAATCTTCAATATTGATGCTTCCCCCGAACATCAGGTGTTCGAAAAGATGCGCAAATCCTGTTTTAGAAGGATCTTCATCCCTGGCTCCCACATCGTACATGATATTGACGACGGCCATTGGCGTGGAAGGATCTTCATGCACAATCACCCGCAGCCCGTTATCAAGTATAAATTTGTTGTATTGAATCATAATAATCTTTGATGCGGCAAATTACTAAAGAACTGGCTACTCAAAGAATGCTCCTGATTTTAAGCGTAAGCAATACCGGCCCGTCTTCCCGGAGCACTAGGAATTTTAATTTCTGTCCCGGCCGCTGCAGCATGTTTTTATATACCTGTATATTCTTGGTGAAATTGTTGTCTATGGCAAGAACAATATCGCCTTCCTTAAGCCCCGCTGCCTGGGCAGGGGAGCCCTCCATTACATCCATGATGGTCACTTCTCCATCCACCAGGTACATGCCCAGACCGGTATAACTATAATCGAAAATATCCTTGAAGTGGGTATTGGGGGTCATATGGATTTCCTTCTTTTCATAGTTAAGAATAAGGTTGAACCTTCGCAACAGGTCGTTGCCGATTAATCCGCCCAAAAATGGATAAGATGTAACATTGTATTCATCATCGAAAATATAGGTGGGAACATTCCTGAAACGGTAGGGTCCCAGCTTCACCTGCCTGATCACTCCCATGCGCATGGCTGTTTTACCTCCAAGTCCTTCGGCCTGTGATTTATACCATTTTCTTTTTGGATTAAGAAAGGCACTGTCTTCCGCGAATTCGCTCGACAGCAGCAGGCACATGCCTGCCCCCGTATCAAAATAAAACCGCGATTCCAGTTCGCGCTGGTCCCTGAGCTGGCTGGGTATCACCGGGAGGTTCACCAATAAAGGCCGCAGGGTAAAGCCTCCCCTCGGGTAACGAAGGGTGCCCCTGGTATGCACCGTGATATAGGAGCTGTCGTAATTGACCTTAACAATGTACCTCGACAAAAAACTAAACCCGATGATGCCATCGATCTTTTCGCCATAAGCACTGGTGAGGATATCATAATCGTTGATATGAAAATTCAGGCTGTCGATTCTTAAGCCAGGAAGATAAAGCGTATGGTTATAGGCAAACCTTACCAGCCGGATGCCTGCGATTCCACGGACCGTTTTATCACTTAGTTCAGTTTTCAGTTGCATCTGCACCACCGTGGATGAATCAAGGGAAATACCGCCACTCCCCGTATCCAGGATGAAATTGAGGCTATCGGGGAAGTCCTCAAATTTGGCTTTCATGATAATGATTCCACCCGTAAGCATGCGGAAAGGTACCCTGGTGATATAGCGGGAGGGAGGTGGAACAAATTCTTCCTGCGCCTTTAAGGAGGGTACGACCAGTAAGGTAAACATGACCAGCATCAGGAGGGGGCGCATAAAGTATTTTTTAGCAGTAAAGGCTTCCCTTAAGTTAAGGCAATATAAATATCTATTACAACCGGCTATAAATAAAACATATCAGGGGCGGCTATCTTTTCCTTTAGTACTTTTACAGCCAATTTGTTGTAATGAACCTAGAAGAACTCTACCAGAAAGCGTTAAGGTTTGAATTCCTTTCCGTAGAAGAAGGAATGCATCTTTTCGAGCACGCTCCTTTGACCGAACTTATGCAGGTGGCCAACGAGATGCGTAAAAAGCATGTTCCCCATGGGAAAGTGACCTGGATCATCGACCGCAATATGAATACGACCAATGTTTGTATTGCCAACTGTAAATTCTGTAATTTCTACCGCATACCCGGCCATGCCGAAGCCTATATCACCGATATTGAAACCTACAGGGAAAAGATCGAAGAAACCTTCCGCTATGGTGGCGAGCAGCTGCTCTTGCAGGGTGGTCACCATCCTAACCTGGGTTTGCAATATTATGCCGACCTGTTCAGGCAGCTGAAACAGATGTATCCAAGGTTAAAACTCCATGCACTCGGCCCCCCCGAGATCGCCCATATCACCAAGCTGGAAAAATCGACCCACCATGAAGTGTTGAAAACACTTAAGGAAGCCGGACTGGATTCCTTACCTGGCGCGGGCGCAGAGATATTGGTCGACAGGGTACGAAGGCTGATCTCAAAGGGTAAATGCGGCGCGCAGGAATGGCTTGATGTAATGCATGAAGCGCATAAGCTTGACCTTACCACCTCTGCTACCATGATGTTTGGTCATGTTGAAACCCTCCGGGAACGTTTTGAACACCTGGTAAAACTCAGGGAAGTACAGGCGAAAAAACCTGAACATGCAAAGGGCTTCCTGGCTTTCATTCCCTGGACCTTCCAGGATGCCGATACCTTGCTGGCAAGGATCCGCGGCGTGCATAACATGACCACGGCCGATGAATATATCCGGATGATCGCCCTGGGAAGGATCATTCTACCCAATGTGAAAAATATCCAGGCTTCCTGGCTGACCGTAGGAAAACAGACCGCGCAGGTTTGCCTTCATGCAGGAGCAAATGATTTTGGAAGTATCATGATCGAAGAGAACGTGGTTAGTGCTGCTGGTGCTCCTCACCGGTTCACTTACAAGAGTATCCAGAATGCGATCAGGGAAGCCGGTTTTGAACCCCAGCTAAGAAACCAGCAATATGAATTCCGGGAATTGCCTGCCGAAATACAGGAGCAGGTGATCACCTACTAATTTTCTACAAACGGTCCTGGGAGTTCCCGGGACCGTTTTTCAAATAAATCAGTTCCTGCAACGTTTAATGTTCTCCATCCACTGAAAACCATATGACTAGTTCCCTGAGAAAATTGGTTAGGATTGCCACCATTCTGCTGGCCATAGTGCTGTTCTTTAATTTTTTTGGCTATTACCTGGTGCAGGTTAAATCAAAAGAAAATGAACGCTTCGTTGAAGTAGTGGATGTAGCAGCCAAGCAACGACTGCTTTCACAACTCATCTCCAAGGATATCGCGGTGCTGGTTTACGGCAACCTGCCGGAAAAATCCAAATCGCTCTACAGGGAAAGCCTCCAGAAGGCGATGGAAGATATCCAACAGAACAACCGCTATCTTAATAACGAAATCCGCCTCGGCAAACTTCCTGCTCCTCCAAGCACTTTTAAGGTGAGGACCATACTGGCAAAAGCACATACCCATCTTCAAACCATCAGCACTACCGGTGAAAAAGTAGCCAGGGCCGGAACAGAAGAATTGCAGCAATCGGGCAAGCAATATCTCAACGAAACGCTCTATAATGAAAAGAAGTTCCTTAAGCTGATGGACCAGCTGAACGAGGAATATGTACAAATATTAAATGAAAAAGTCAGTGCGGCTTCCAGGATAAATACCGGCAAATTCATTTCTTTGATCGTTGCCTTGCTTTGCCTTGGGCTACTCGTTCTTGAACCGCTTTTCAAAAGCAACCAGCGCAATTATCGCGAGCTGCAGATCGCCAGGAATGAACTATTGAATGAAAAGAAATACCTCGCTTCAATACTCAACTCTCAAACCAATTACGTGATCCGCATCAACAGGGAAGGAAATATCTCTTATGCGAATCCGCAATAC
>JAEWIW010000397.1 GCA_023386855.1 Bacteroidota bacterium
TCTGTAGGCTTTGTATACTTCAATCCTGCATAACCATAATCAGGTCTTATATAATTTGTAGTGTCAATGGTATAATTATCCTTTGCTGCAATCACTGATTCCTGGCCCTTAGGTAGTACGCTTAATACCACAGAATGTTTATCCTTTACATATTTATTGTAAACTCTCATCACATCTTCTTTTGTAACAGAAGAATACATTTTAAGAAGGTCAGCGATCTTGTTCGGGTTACCTGTAAAAGTTTCAAAAGCTGCGAGCTGCGATACTTTTCCTGAAACACTCTGAAGGCCATTGATCAGCTGGGACCTTATTGAGCCTTTGAACTTTTCAATATCATCATCAGTAACGCCTCTTCTTTCAAATGAATCAAGGCTGGCCCTTACCAGCTTTTCCATATCGGCAAGTGTTTTACCCTGCATGGGTATAATCCTGAAGGTAAGTTCACCTGCAAGCTCCGAGAACATGCTGTAAAGATCGGCCTGTAATGCAAGCCCTGGCTTTTCCATGTTCTGATATAGGATGGAAGTCTTACCCTGGCCTATAACCTGTGCAAGGCAGGCAAGAGCACCCATATCAGGATGATAATTTGGAACAGTTGGATAACTGATGGAAAGCATGGGAAGCTTTGCATAATTATCTACATAGGATACATACCTGTCTTTTTCAAGGTTCACTGCAGGTACTTCAACTTTTTTAACTTCCGGTCCTCTTGGAATGGATCCAAAATATTTTTCAGCAAGCTTTACAACATCGGAAGTTTTCACATCACCTCCAACAGTCAGTGTTGCATTGTTTGGGCCATACCATCTCAGGAAGAAATTTTTCAAATCATCAACATTAACCCTGTCCAGGTCTTCAATATAACCGATGGTCATCCATGAATAAGGGTGGCCATAAGGATACAGGTTCTTTGATGCGGTTTCCATGACCAGTCCATAGGGCCTGTTATCATAATTCTGCCCGCGTTCATTCTTCACTGTTGAACGCTGTACTTCAAACTTCTTCTGGGTAACAGCATCAAGCAGGAATCCCATCCTGTCTGCTTCAAGCCATAACATTTTTTCAAGCTGGTTAGCCGGTACGGTTTCATAATAATTAGTACGGTCGCGGTTGGTAGAACCATTCAGCGTTCCGCCTGATTCAGTCACAAGTTTGAAATGTTGTTCATCTGCAACATTATCACTACCCTGGAACATCATGTGTTCAAAGAAATGCGCAAAACCACTTTTTCCAATCTCTTCTCTTGCCGATCCAACATGATAGGTGACATCAACATGAACCACCGGATCGCTGTGATCTTCATGTACAATAACGGTAAGTCCATTCGATAATTCATATTTCTCATATGGAATTACGATCTCATCACCCTTGCGTTCAATTTTTTCAATTAACCGGGTTTGGGCCCCCGCCTGCATGATCAACAGGCAAAGGCTTCCCATAAGCAGCATCAGCTTTCTCATGATACGTTTGTTTAGGTGCCCAATTTAATAAAACTGGCTCAAGAGCGGGCTGCCGTTTGTAAAATTTGGATCCTCCCGTTTTCATTCTTGCTTACCTTCATCAAAATTTAATCTGATGAGAACAAATCATGAAATTGATTACCACATTCATGGTGAAGAAATGCAGTATGTAGAAGTTGAACTTGATCCTGCAGAAACAGCGATTGCTGAAAGCGGTGCATTTATGATGATGGAAGACGGGATTGAAATGGCCACCATTTTTGGTGATGGTGCACAGCAAACCAGGGGTATCCTTGGTAAACTTATGTCGGCAGGTAAGCGCCTGTTAACGGGTGAAAGTTTGTTTATGACGGCCTTCACCAATATCGGCCAGGGAAAAAAGAAAGTCAGTTTTGCATCTCCATACCCGGGTAAGATCATTCCAATGGACCTTTTTGAAATGGGAGGAAAAGTTGTTTGCCAGAAGGATTCCTTTTTATGTGCAGCTAAGGGCGTGTCGGTTGGGATTGAATTCCAGGGTAAACTGGGTACGGGTCTTTTTGGTGGGGAAGGATTCATTATGCAAAAGCTTGAAGGGGATGGTATGGCCTTCGTTCATGCCGGTGGTCATGTTACTGAAAAAGTTCTCCAGCCTGGACAGCTATTAAAGGTGGATACCGGTTGTATCGTTGCTTTCTCTCAAACTATTGATTACGATATCCAGTTTGTTGGCGGCATAAAAAATACATTCTTTGGAGGTGAAGGTCTTTTCTTTGCCACTTTACGCGGACCCGGAAAGGTCTGGATACAAACATTGCCTATCAGCCGCCTTGCTGGAAGGATACTGGCTTACGGAACGGTTAACCGAAAAGAAGAAGGTAGCATTCTTGGTGGGTTGGGAAATGTGATCGATGGCGATGGATGGTAAATTCCAATTCTAAACATACATTGTGCTGGTCGCAGGGATAATGATAGTGCTGTAAATTCCTTGAATAAAATAACCTCTATAATTTTCCGAATAAAACCAGAAGGCTGTCCCAGTTTTGAGACAGCCTTCTTTTATGTTGAATGAAATTTATTACTGGTCTGGACCCACTGGCGGATTATTTCCTTCGTTCGGCCTTGGCTGATCCTGCCTGGGCGCCTGTGGAGGACGGGGATTTCTTTGGGGCCCGCTTTGCCCTTGCGGGTTGGGCCTTGGGCCTTGCTGGTTTTGCTTATCCTGGGGTTTGCCAGCTTGAGCTTCTCCTCCCTGCCTTTGTTGAGGCTCGTTCCTTCTTTGTTGCTGTGGATTTGATTGCCGGGAATTAGGCTGTTGGGCATTTGGTTGCTGTGGTCTTGGCTGTTGAGGTTTTTGACCCTGAGGTCCTTTCTGACCCTGTGGTTGTCCCTTTGGAGCTTGCAATTGTCCTTTCTGACCCTGTGGCTGACCTTTTCCAGGTTGCGGAGACCTTCCCTGTGGCTGGCTTCTTCCCTGTGGCTGGCTTTTTTGTTGTGATCCCTGCCCCTGGGCATTTCCCTCCTGTCCCTGGCGCCTTTCTTTTTGATGAACCTGCTGGTGGCGTTTCTTTTTCTCTGCTTTTTCGAGGCTCCTGAGACTGATTTGTCCAACCACATCAACAAATTCAGGTTCAACTTCCTTGGGTTTGTTGCTGGTAACTTCCACTGCCTCCAACTCATCAGGAATTGTTCCCTGCATATTCAGCTGCCGGATCTTCTTCACCCTTTCAATAGTAAGAGGGTATTGCTTTGAACTATCCGGGAGGATATACCACATCAGGTTCCTGAAAATATCTTTTTTGATCAGGATGGCGGTGCCCTTGGCTACTTTAAGAGTATCGGCATTTTCAGGGAAATGCTGAAGCGCGTCAAGGTAGGTATCCAGTTCATAGTTCAGGCAACATTTCAAACGCCCGCACTGGCCGCTGAGTTTAGTCTGGTTGATAGAAAGATTCTGGTAACGGGCTGCCGTGGTATTTACCGACTTGAAATCGGTGAGCCAGGTACTGCAGCAGAGTTCCCTTCCGCAGCTGCCGATTCCTCCAACCTTCCCGGCTTCCTGCCTTGCGCCGATCTGGCGCATTTCTACCTTAACCTTAAATTCTTTTGCGTAAATCTTGATCAGTTCCCTGAAGTCTACCCTGTCGTCGGCGATATAAAAAAAGGTTGCTTTTCTTCCATCTGCCTGGATCTCCACTTCGGAGATCTTCATGTCGAGATTGAGTTGTTTAGCAATAGCTCTTGACCTGATCACGGCTTCTGCCTCCCTGGCTTTGTTCTGTTCGCAAAGTTCCAGGTCCCTCTCAGTTGCCCTCCTCAGGATCTTTTTGATTTCACTATCTCGTTCATCAATACCCTTCTTCTTCAACTGCAGTCGTACCAGTTCACCTGTAAGATTTACCATTCCAACATCAAATCCACTGATACCTTCAACAGCGATCATATCGCCTTTATCAAAAACCTGTACGGTGGTATTCCTGAAGTAATCTTTCCTGCTACCATTATTAAAACTGACTTCTACAATCCTGCACCCGCTCTCAGGGTCGCTGAAAGGCAGGTTCGCAAGCCAGTCATAAACATTCATCCTGTTGCAACTGCCGCTGCTGCATCCCCCGTTGCTTTGGCATCCGAGCACTTTGCCTCCTGCCGTTCCACATGAACTACAGCCCATTTTTATTGTGTTTTCGTTGAATAAAAAAGAAAAATAATCAAACAGGGAGGTAAAACAATAATCCGATAAATACAAATAAATGGTACTATGGCATGCCTTATTGCTTATGCAATAAAACCACTACACATAAAACCATGAGAATCACCCGAAGGTGTATTATTTAAAAAAAATACGTTTACTTTTCCCTGTTCATTCGCACCTGTTCAGACGCTATGCTATCAAAATTAAGGATTTATCCGCAATGATATGACTAACCCGGATGGTTAGGGCATGAAAGAGCATTTTAGAGTTAGCATTTCTTTCAATATAGTAAGCGGCTTTATCGAATTCCTGTATCATGGCTTCCTGCTGGCTGACCCCTGTAAATTTATTCAGCC
>JAEWIW010000354.1 GCA_023386855.1 Bacteroidota bacterium
CCACCAGAGATCCGGCTTAAAGCTCTTGTTCAATTCATTAAGCTGTGTATCATTGAACTGGAGGAATTTATTCCACCTCGCCGGATTATCTGCGATCTTATACCGGCTACTGTCTTTGGTGAAACCGGTATAATCAGGATAGCTCCAGTCGAGCAGGGAATAATAAGCGCCTTTTTTAATACCTCTTTTCTCAAGTGCATTGAAGAAGGGAGTAAGCAGGTCCCGTTTTGCAGGAGAATTCTTTACCACGCTATAATGATTGGCCCTGGTATTCCACAAAGCCACCCCATCGTGGTGCTTGGTAGTGATTACTGCATAACGTGCACCCGCCTCCTTAATAAGGTCGGCCCAGGCTTCAGGATCATATTTTTTAGCAGTAAAGCCTTTCAACTGTTTCATGTAATCTTCGTGCGAGATCTTCTTATTATAAAAGCTCCAGCTTTCATCGATTCCCTTCACTGCATAAATGCCATAATGAATAAAGATCCCAAGCTTTGCATCTGCAAACCATTGCATCTTGCTCCTGATGGAATCGGGATTGATCCTGTTCTGGGCATAGGAATAATTAATGCCGAAGAATAAACATGTCAACAATAAAAAGCTTCTGATCATTTTACGATTATTTCATCAATGAATATATGCGCATCACCATCCTTACCCGGGTGCCAGTCGGGAATTTTGCCGTAATTAACAGCTTTCACACGAATATAGCGGGCATTTGTATTTACATTAAGTGAAAATTCTTTTTCTGCAGGAACAAAACTGTGATCGCTTACATCATTCTTCACTTCTCCAAGCGAAACATAATGCTCCCCATCTACACTGGCTTCATAACTTACTTGTACAGGCATCCATATCCAGCTTCCTACATCCTGCATATAATGGGAGGAAATATAATTCAGTGGCCTTACTTCCCTGAGGTCAAGTACTGCAACGAAATCGGTTCCATAGCTTTGCCATTCACCTGTCCTGTAATTCGACCCACCCATAACGCCATCGATCAGTGCTTCCGGTCCACCAGCGGTATACAACGTATTCACTTTACTGAATACCTGTAGGGTCCTGTCTTCCGGGATCCTGTAAAAATCCTGCACAACACATTTGCTCTTCACTCCTTTCCTGGTGGCATATGCGTGAACCGTAGCAGAAGAATCTACATGAAATGCTTTTTTGTATTGAATGAAATCTTTTTCTGCAGGTTCCTGGTGAAGCGGCACGATGGCATAGAATATCTTTGCGTCCCTGTCAACAGAACGCATGCACACTCTTGCGGTACCTTTAAACTTCTTGTCCGTTCCTTCAAAAAAAGGAACCGGTGTAATAAAATTATCTTTTATGGCAGTAACAGGAACATCACCTTCAGCACTGCCCCATTTTTTATTGGGTGTGGATCCCATATTAAAGCTCATCTCTCCACCTTGCATGATATCCTTATGGAGCAAATAGGATTTCGTATAGGCATTACCGTTAAGGGCAGCACGCTGCACATAAAAATCATTTTCATGCTGCCTATCTGCTCGGATCACAAACTGCTTACCATTTTCAAGACTAATAGTTACTTTATCGAACAGGGGGGTGCCAATAGCATAATCACCATTGGTGGGTGATACCTCATAAATGCCCATAGCGCTCATCACGAACCAGGCACTCATCTGGCCACAGTCTTCATTCCCGATTAATCCATCAGGAGCATTATGATAGAACTCATTGAATATCCTGTGAAGGTAAAATTGTGTATTCCAGGGTTCATTGGCATAATTGAAAAGATAAACCATATGATGGCTGGGCTCATTACCCTGTGCATACTGGCCAATCAGGCCTGTAACATCCGACTGATCCCTTCCTGTGGTTTTAGATTCTTCTGTGAATAGCTTATGCAATTTGTTTGCAAAAGCCTTCCTGCCACCATGCAATTGCATCAGCCCGGAAATATCCTGCTGCACTGCAAAACTGTATTGCCATGAATTTCCTTCTGTATAAAAGTGATTGATCTCTTTTGCATCGAAAGGACTATACCACATGGATCCCAGTTTGCCACGCATATGACCTGTTGATGGATCAAAAACGTTTTTATATTGCTGGGCACGCTGTATATACTGTGTATAGGTTTCCTTGTCACCGATGGCTTTTGCAAGCTGCGAAATGCACCAGTCGTCGAAAGCATATTCAAGTGTTTTGGAAACACTTTCTGGTTCTTTATCGTTGCTTAAAAATCCCTTTTTAATATAGTGCTGTAATCCAAAACGGTCGCTTTCAGCATAACGCCTCATGGCTTTCAGTGCGCGATGTGGATCAAAGCCTTGTATTCCTTTGAGGTATGCATCCGTGATCACGGGTACGGAATGATATCCTATCATGCAATAGGTTTCATTTGCACTAAGCTCCCATACCGGCAGCATACCACCGTATTCATCCTGTGCAAGAAAGGTATTGATCCAATCGGCGGTTCTTTGCTGGTTGATGATGGTCATGAGTGGATTGAAGGCCCGGTAAGTATCCCATAAAGAAAATACAGAATGATTTGTAAAACCATTTGCCTTATGGATCTTATCATCTGTTC
Organism: Bacteroidota bacterium; assembly: GCA_023386855.1. Lineage (GTDB taxonomy): Bacteria > Bacteroidota > Bacteroidia > Chitinophagales > Chitinophagaceae > Flavitalea. The sequence continues at coordinate 2,561 of JAEWIW010000354.1, forward strand.
CGCGAAACATTCCATCAACATCCTGGTAAATATTCGGGTTGATATTGGTATGATAAAGTGCCGTATAGAATATGGTTTGCTGATCCTTTGTTCCGCCTTCAACCCTGATCTTACCTAATTCATGGTTCCATGTTTTCACTGCGTCGGACAGGGTCTTATCAAAATCAAATCCAGGCTGTTCCTTTTCAAGGTTAAGTAATGCACCGGCTGCACTAACACCACTGATGCCCACTTTCACCAGCAGCGGCTGGTTGTCTGAAACATCGAAAGAAGCGTACGCTTTAATATTTCTGCCGGAGGCTTTTTCCATTTCACCTTTTTCCTGTTCATTCAATGCAACAGTATATTTTGAAATAGGCTTTGAAAATTTCATCACGAAATAAACGGTCTGCTTATTGGCCCAGCTGCGCGACTGCCTCATGCCTCTTAGCGTATAATCATCCACTTTTTCAATCCATGAATCCAGGACAATGTCGCGGTGTAAAAGGTCAATCAGCACATTACCTTCCTTTGTGCCTTGGGGGAAAGTATATTTATGCAAACCTGTTCTTACCGTTGTTGTAAGCTCCACATCAATATTATGCTTGTCGAGTTTTACTTTATAATAACCAGGATACGCTTTTTCATTAGCGTGTGAAAATGAAGATTTATAAGCTTCATTATTCCATTCGTATTTTCCAACTGAAGGTTGTAAAAGAATATCACAATAATCTTCAATACCTGTTCCATTCAGGTGAGTATGCGAAAAACCATAGATGGCATCATCAGTATAGTGATAACCACTGCAACCGTCCCATCCTTTTAGTCGTGTATCCGGGCTTAACTGCACCATTCCAAAAGGCATGGTAGCTCCGGGGTAAGTATGGCCATGGCCACCTGTGCCGATAAATGGATTGACCAGTTTTGTAAGATCCTGTTGTGCAAAAGATAAAACACCCTGCAATGCAATGCAGAGCAGCAAAGAAAGTTTTTTCATAATCATATCATACTTTAAACTATACCTGTATCCTATTCCTTCAGGCGAATACGTTTCTTGAAAATTTCCTGTCCATCAACAAGAACTTTAAGGTAAAAACGGCCTTTAGGAAAGCGGCTGAGATCGTACGTGAACTTTCCTGATCTTAATTGGTTATAGGTATGATATTCAACAATAGCATCACCAGGATCAGTGACCAGTTGCACTGTTACATCCTTTGCTTCATTGGCGAAATAATCTAAATTGGTAGTTGACGTGGTACTGGTAGGATACAAACCGATAGATGGAGCCGTAGGCAAACTATCCTGTTGATCTCCTACTTCAAATGCATATTGAAACACCGAACCAAAATCCGATTCAATATCTTTAATCATCAGGTGCCGACCATTAAATAATCTTGCCTTCCCATATCCACCTTTGCGGTTGGCCCAAAACTCAAGGCCATTTCCTGCAGTATCTTTTAATATAAAAACATAACGACCTTTTTCCAATTGAAGCGTATCGAAATAAGAAGTGTTATTATCAAGGCTACCCTGCTTTCTTTCAAAAATGGTTTTACCTTTTTCATTCACCAGCAGTAAGCCATTATCAGCAGCTTCATTGTTGGATTGCAATGCAATGATCAGGGTACTGTCAACTTTGGGCACAGGTTGAAAATGAACAAGCTGTTGATTATCCTGCATGTATTCATCCTTTCTTCCATTACACCTGTCGATATAGACAATAAAATTGTTCATCCCCTGTTTTGAATCAATATTTCCAGGGAGCACGATCTCGGTTGTTTTGAAGGAGGCAAGTTCCCCTTTCCAGGTAAACTTATGCAAAGCAAAACCACCTGAGCCATAACGGATATCAAGTGAATGCAGTGGAACAGAACCATTGTTCTTTACGAGTATCCGTGGTTGAAATGCTGCAGGATTATATCTTCTATAAGCATCTTTCAAAGAAGGTGAAATTATATCCAATACCTC
>JAEWIW010000356.1 GCA_023386855.1 Bacteroidota bacterium
CCGTCAACAGGTGGTCAGCCTTATCATGGCCACGAAAATTCCACAACAGCCAGCAACATTACTGGAGAAGATTCTCTGTGATGCTGATCTTGATTACCTGGGCCGTGATGATTTTTTTAAAATTGGAAATGAATTGAAGAAGGAACTCATTCATTATGGCATCATTTTAAATGAAGAGGAATGGGAAAATTTGCAGTTGAATTTTCTTTCCAGGCACCAATACCATACCGAATCATCGAAGCGACTGAGAGAACCTGCAAAGCAATTGAATATGCGGCAGCTATAGCAGTGACCTTATGTATATTATTCTTTAACGAGTTGCTTCATCTGTATGGTTATCTTATCCTGCTCTCTTAATCGCCTGCAGATGGTTTGCATGATGCCTTTCAATATATCTGTATTGGACGCCACTACATCATAAAAAGGTTCCTGTTCAATCTTAAGCAGTACACAATCACTGAGTGTGGTTGCGCTGGCGGAACGGGTTTCTGAGTCAAGAAGGCTAAGCTCTCCGAATATTTCCCTTGATGATAATTCCGCAAGCTGGTGTTCACCATCATGAATGGAAACAGTTCCTGAATATATAAAGTACATGCAGTTACCGGGATCACCTTTTTTAAAAAGCGTGATGTTACTGTCAATATATTCTTCCTGGCAAATAGATGCAATATCCACCAGGTCCATCTCACGGCAGTGTTGAAAGATATCTGAGTTCTTTAATAGCAATACCTTTTCAATGATCAGCATACTTTCAATTTACGGATTTTAAAATAAATCCTTTTGTTTCCTCAAGGATCAGTGAGCCGGATGGCATTTTTTCAGCCTTCAATTTCAATACGAGGTCAAGGTCATGATGTTTCCATAAAGTAAACATGCATATGGCTCTTGTCCATGCATCAAACCTGCCTTCTTCCGAAAACAGCACCTGGCTATACAACCGCGAACCACTCAGCCCGTTAGCCTGCCGCCTGGAATGCAGTGGATCAATAACGAAATCAAACATCTGGTTCAGCGATCTTACAACCCGTTTGGGCAATACCACATCGATCATTTCCATTGCATTGAATATCTTGTTACGGTTCTGACTACGGATCAGTTCTATCAGCCGGTCAACTTCCCTGTTCTGGTAAACCAGGGAACAAATTTTGAGTACGGTAAGCAGGTCATTTCTAACTTCATGGTAAAGAGCGCGCCTGATCACCTGGTGCTCTCCACCTCCTCCCACCCTGTGATAATAACCCATCTTTTCAAGGCCTTTTTCCAGGAAACGGCCCATCAGTGCTTTAAGGGTTTTCTTCTGGTCAGCCACAGGCCGGTCAAATTCCCTGGTCCATAAAGCATGTATGATCCTCCCCTGCTCGGAAGCCTGCTGTTGCAACATTTTCAATAGAAAACCGGTAGCATTCAGACCTTTAATCTTTCCTGCAATAGTGATGAAATATCCATGATGTTTTTGAGAGGGATTGGGCCAATCAACAAATAGATCATCACCATATAACTGTAATGCTTTAATGGCAAGATAACGTTGGGTGGGATCATCAAGCATCATCAAAACCTGTGGCAGCAAAGCTTCGGCGCGTAACCTGCACGCCGTTAGCACGGCCTGTCTGCGAACCATAGCGTCAGGATCATTGAACAAGGAAGAAAGTTCATGTGTAAACCTGATATGCCGCATGGCGGAAATTATGCCAAGGGCAAAAATTCTTTTTTCCGGCTGAGATGAAGCCATGAGCTGCTGCATTTCCCGGGTGGCCTTGCGCAACAAGCTGAACTCTTCCTGGTTCAATAACTGGATAAGGAGCGTTTTTTTATACTCATCTTCAAGGCTGGCCGATCGGGCCGACTGCTCTCCAAGGAAAGCAGGATAATAACCACACAGCACCTCGAATATTTTCAGCTTAAGTGATTCATTTGTTGCCGTATCATATGTATTTCGAAGTGTTGGAAGGTCAATTACATTTCGAAATACCATTCGTTCTAATACATATAGTCCAACAACAGGGTCACCAAATTGCAGCTGGTTTTGTAAAAGCTCATCAATTTTATCATACCCTGCATTCTCCAGTAATTTCAATGCATAGATGCTTTCAGAGGGCTCACCATTACTGATCTTATGTAATAATATCCCGATGGTAATTTCATCATACATGTAAATATCATCACTGCTGAAAATACCTTTCCTGATGGAAGCATGTAAAGTGGCAATATAGGCTTTGCGGATAAGGAAAATAATAAAGGCCCAGGTGATGATGTTCACCAGCAGTATCTGTACGGTAAGGGTAATCGTTACCTCCACATTCGACCTGAACAGCGCATATAGTGTACCTCCCACAGTGATCAATGAAAAAGGAAGCATATATCCCTTTGAAATGATATGTCCCTTTAAGCGAAGTTTTTCTTTCAATGGCTGGAACAATATAAAGAATACAGGTTCCTGCATGGCCGAACGAAGCACTTCCGTTAGCATGGCCATTATTCCAAACATATAGATATTGAGGTTGGCATTGCCGCCTGTTAGAAGGAAACCTGCGCACATCAGCAACAGGATCAAAGGCGTAATAAAAAGACAGGAGATCAGGCCTAATCTTTCTATTACCCTGCTGGTAAATACCAGCTTGAGTATGACGGCTATAAAACGGCCAACGGCAAAAAAGGCAGCGATAAAGAAGGCAAGGCTGGAAACATTTTCAAACTTATGCTTGACCTGCGACAGGAAAGTAAAATCCACCAGCAGGTAAACATTATAACTGAGTATGGATAATAGTGAGATGGTGAAGATCAGTTCATTTTTAAAAAAGAAACTTAACAGGTCTTTCCTTGTGATATGCATGGCTTCTGCATGTTCATGGTGCGACCTGTTGCGGATCGTATCCCACTGTTCTTTTTTGATTACACGGTGAAAAATATATAAACCGATGACCAGCGTCAGTATCGCAAACCAGACAAGGTTGATCAACCCGAATAATCCAATCAATAATGGCGTAGAAAGATAACCCACCAGTTTGGCCGGGATATCACCTGCCCCGATCACCGAGAACACGCGCCGGCTTTCGCGGACATTAAATAAAAGGGATACCAGGCCCCAGAATGCATATCCTGAAACCATGTAAAACAGCGTACTCCATATCAGTAACATGAAAATAAAAACATGGGCATCACCATACATTAAACCGAGCCATAGTAAGAAAAACACCAGCAGGGAGCCTGTTATAATGTATTTCAAAAGCTGTAGTGGAGAATAACGGTGTTCCAGTTTTTCATAGAGGAGGTTCAGTACAAGCAAAGCACCTGCGATCACCATATAAGCAGCCGGCAATTCTTCAATTTTTAATTTATTGATGAAAAGGGTAAAGGCAAGGATGCTGGTATAAGCATTGGACATGCCAATGAATAACTGCACGGTAAGCAGGTCAAAAACAAACCTGGATTCAGACCTCCGGATGTTTAGAATAGTAAATATCTTATCACGCACCTGGATGATGTATGGGTAATGAAATGGGTAATAGGGAACGTGACGGGTGCGAAAGAATCTTTAACCTACAACAATTATTCTGAATCAAGAAATTTCAGCCGGGAACAGGTGGGCATGATATTCTTTTTTTTATTCGTAAGTCTTTGATTATATTCAAAGACCCTTTGGATACTCCCCATCATCCATTCCCCATCAAAGCAGGCAAATAAATCAAGGGTTGATTCCTCCCATAACCCAAAACCAAATCAAACTACCAATTATGAAGCTTCCTGTTCGCTTCATTCTACCCTGTATTTTTTGGCTATTCATTTCAGCCATCATACCCACTACCCTCCAGGCCCAGTCATTGCGAATGTCTGATTTCGCGGTATTTGCAGGCTTTGGCGACCAATGCCGGGGAAGAGAATTTTCAATACCCATTCATCCCGGGTATGGTGTTGTATTGGGACAGGGATCGTTGACAAAAGGAAGAGTGGGAAGCTATACCCTAGTTCAGGCCTGGAACCGGGCTCGTGTAGATGGAAATATAAACAGCGGTGGAATGGTTGTCTTTGCCAATTATGTTACCCTCCACGGAAATATCACTGCAGCCAATACAGAAAAGCTGAAAACATTTATGTTCCTTACCGGGGCAAAGGCTT
>JAEWIW010000121.1 GCA_023386855.1 Bacteroidota bacterium
ATTACTACCTGTAACATGGGTTTGGAAACAAAGGGAAAAACACAAAGCGAAAGAATGTTGATCAGCAGTTGTACGGGGCTTACGGGGATGATGCTTCCATTCCTGACCTCCTCTTCGATTTGTTCCACCAGTTTACCCGGTTTGGGCATATTCTCCTTGAACAACCTGAGCAGGGTTTTTCCCTGGTTCTGGTTGAGCTCATGCAGCACAAACAGTGGGATATAAGGGTTCTTCATCACATTGTCGATATAAGATTCGCAGAATGCCCTGATCTTGTCAAACAGGGAAAGATCCGATTCAAAGATGAGGTTCAGCCTTGGAAAAAAGGTGGATGCCACTTCATGGAGTATGGTCTCAAATAGTTCTTCCTTGCTGTTATAGTAATAATGAAGAAGTGCCTTGTTGATGCCGGCCATGTCTGCTATATCCTGCATCCTTGCGCCATACATCCCCTTTGCTATGAAAATATTCTTTGCTGCTTCCAGGATTCTTTCCTGTGTACTGGCATCGTACCCTCGCTTTTTCATAATTTAACCAAATGGTTAAACAAAGGTATGGGTTTGGTTGATGAAACCAAATTCTTTTTGGCAGGGTATAAAAAAACGCTTTGTAACTGTAGGGTTGCAAAGCGTTGTATGGTTAATCATAGTTGTTATCATTCCTGGTTGTTGCCATCATGGCAACCAATTGCTGTTGCTACTTTCCCTTCGGAGTGTTGTGGATTGGTGTTTGTTGCCATGATAAATTGTTTCTTTACTTTATTGCAATCATGGTGCCATTTGATCATAGGCTGGTATACAGTAATTTTCGTTATTTATTCACCGCTTTTTTTAGTTTAAGGTAGTCCAGGAAATAAATGACCTTGATCGAAAAATTGTTGTTTTGATCTGCCTCCACTGTATTGGCAAAATTGAGGAAATAATTTTTCTCAACCTTGTCAGAAAAAGTAAATCCTGCATCTTTCCATACTATATTAATAAAGCTTCCGGGGGCGAATTGCCAGGTGTATACCATATCAACATTCAGGAAATTTACATTCTGGTTGGCATTGCCCGCAAAGCCAGGATAGGTTTGAAGTTTACCCGTCGATTGAACCAGGGTAAAATATTCTTTGTTTTCCACTGTACTGGAATAATGCCTTGTCCTGAAATTTATTCCCATCCTGTTGTTGAAGTTGTATTTGACGTTTACAATATTTTCTACTGTATTGATCTTCCTTCTTCCAAAGATAACAGATCCGTTTTCCAGCCCACTATAACCCATATTATTAAACCTTGGCTGAAGGTTGAGCTGGTGAGAGATTGAAAATTTATTATTGAACCGGAATACCTGGTTATACATCCAGTTTATGGCGAGGCTGTTGTAAAAGTTAATCGATTTGCGGGCGATGACTTCAGTAGAAAAAGAAAACCTTTTCGCAGCATTGCTTTCATACCATAACCCCATTCCCGCCGTGGGTCCAACATAAAAATAATATCCCTGTTGGCGGGGTTCATAAAAATCATTACCGGGAGGATTATAACCAAGATAAAACCCGACCCATGACAGTTTCCTTGTTTGTGCATTAAAGTTGAAATTCAGGTTGGCTTCCTGGTATTTTTTTTCAATGGGTTCAATTTTTTTAAACAGCATTCTCACACTTCCATTGATATTTACAAATATCCTGTTATACCAGCCCTTTGGTTCCAGCCATTTGTATTCAACTATTCCACCATGATCGATATAATTATTGTTGGTAAAATATCCCAGGTCATTATGTGAATATTTTGTATCTGTCATATCCTGCCAGATATTAAAATTCAGCCGGCCACTGGTTTTCCCGAAATAAAGATTGGTACTGAGCCCACTTACCGATTTATTATCACCATTATAATTAAAGAGGTTGCTGTTGGCGATCTTGCCTCCAACATTCCATGTATTTTTTTTATCGTTGAAATCAAACAGGGCTGCTGTTACGTTGGCATCATAATCACTGCCGCTTCTTAATACATTTGTATTGACCAGCGTAACACTTGAATTATTTTTCAGGGTCTGGTCAAGCACCAGGATATTATAATTGGTCAGAGGATCTGTTTCCACCTTTCTAACTTCCTTGCTGTTAATATCCTGCAGTGTTGCATATTGTGTTTTGGTAATGGCATTTAGAAAGCCAATGCCTAAACCTGAGGAAGTTCGGCCGGAAATTTTTGACGCATTGACCAGTTTTGATTCCGCCGGATTTTTCAACAATTCCTCGTTTGATCCCATCCCGTCATAGACATCATACAAATGAAGCGGCGTTCCTCCAATTCTCCTGGAGTAAAAAAGATTTCCTTTACTGAACAGCTCTGTTCCTTCGGTGAAAAAACTCCTGTTCTCATTGAACTTCACTTCGAATGGTGTGAGGTTGAGCACCTGGTTATCACTTTGGACCTGCCCGAAATCGGGTATCAGGGTTGCATCAAAAGTAAAGGCCTGGTTAAGACCGAGCTTTACATCCATTCCTCCATTTACCTGGCTTGTCCAATTCTTTTCACCTGGCAGATTAACAGGGTAGTGGTTGGCATACATGGAAAAATAAGGTGAGAACTGTAACCGAAGCGGGGGTTTGATATCGCTGATTCCTTTCCAAATACCTTCCTGTGTGAGAAACCCGTTCTTATTGGGATCGATAGGGTTCCAAACATATTGCTGCTCTGTTTTCCTTCTTCTCCTGGTGATATTCATTCCCCAGTGCTGCAATGGTTTTTTTCCAAAGCGTATAGCGGAATAAGGAATGAACATTTCAAAACTCCAGCCATCATGATGAATAGCGGTGCCGCTTTTCCATACCGCGTTCCAGGAAAAATCTTCTCCCCCATTATTGTTCATGGAAGGACTCACTTTTGCATCCCATTGTTCATTCAACGGGGTAAGAAAATATTCAAAACCGTTAATGCGATCAAGATAAGTATCAAAGATGATCCCGATATAGTCGTTGGTGCCAAATCCATCGCGGCCTTTCAATTCACTGGCAATACTATCGCGGGTACGTTCATGGCAGTAACCTGCAAAGTAAATGCCTTCATCATCATACATCAGGTAAGCTTCAGTACGATTTTGAAAATCCTCCTGGGCCCCAATCTTCAACCTGAAGTCTACAAGGCTGTCCATCACTGCTGCATCTTTCCATGCTTCTTCATTGATGATGCCATCAATGACCACCAGCTTGTTGGTTCTTTTCGCAGGAAGTTCCCGCGTGAGAATGGTTTGAGCCTGGCTGTCAACAATCACCATCAGCAGCAAAAAAGACAATAACAATTTAAAGGGCATAGAATAATTTGTATGATGATTTGAACGAAAATCGGGAGCGATGGTTACAGGTCAGAGGGTATTTATTAAAGATAGAAGAAGCGAAAGCAAGGATTAGAGGAAATTATTTCAGCGCAACAATTACCATTACAGGCGGATGAACAGCAAAAAGATTTTTTTTATTCATTTTTTGGGAGGAAAAAAGGATTTTTGTTATTGTTGAAAAAACCAAAACCGATAATTGATGGGGCATTTACCAAAGCTGATTGAAGACCTGGCATTGATACTGATCACCGCGGCCATTACAACTTTGTTGTTTAGAAAAATAAAGCAGCCGCTTGTGTTGGGTTATATTTTGGCTGGGCTGTTGGTAGGCCCGCATATTTCTATTACGCCAACTGTTGCGGACAAGGATAATATTGAAACCCTTGCCGAGATCGGTGTTATATTTTTATTGTTCAGTCTTGGTCTTGAATTCAGTTTTAAAAAATTGGTAAGAGTAGGCGGTTCTGCTTCTATCACTGCATTTGTTGAGATCATTTTTATTGTAGTGGCTGGATACCTTGTTGGCAGGGCCCTGGGGTGGACAACCATGGATAGTGTTTTTCTTGGAGGCATGCTGGCCAGTTCATCCACAACCATCATCATACGTGCTTTTGAAGAGCTTGGAGTAAAAACACAGCAATATGCAAAAATTGTTTTTGGTGTGCTGGTCGTAGAAGATATCGTAGTGATCCTGCTGATGGTCTTATTAAGTACAATGGCAGTTAGCAACCAATTCCAGGGGGGTGAAATGCTGATGACCGTTTCTAAACTTTTGTTTTTCCTCGCGCTCTGGTTCATTGCAGGAATATTCCTTTTACCCAGCTTCCTGAAATATGCAAAAAAACTACTTGACGAAGAAACCTTGTTGATTCTTTCTATTGGCCTTTGCCTTGTCATGGTGGTGATCGCAACCCAGGTTGGATTTTCCGCCGAGCTGGGCGCTTTTATTATGGGGTCAATCATGGCGGAAACCACTTCTGCTGAAAAAGTCGAACACTTAATAAAACCTGTTAAGGATCTTTTTGGCGCGGTGTTCTTTGTATCAGTGGGAATGCTGATCGACCCGGAAGCCATCTGGACCTACAAATGGCCCGTACTTTGGGTGACCCTGCTCACACTCTTTGGAAAATTTTTCAGTACCAGCATTGGTGCTTTATTGTCGGGTCAATCGCTGAAGCAATCAGTGCAGGTGGGAATGAGTATGGCCCAGATCGGTGAATTCGCTTTTATCGTTGCAACACTTGGTTTGAGCCTTGGTGTGATCAGTAATTTTCTTTTTCCTGTTGCCGTAGGGGCTTCAGCCATCACCACTTTCACTACACCCTATATGATCAAGTACTCTGACAGGTTTACTATTTTCCTGGAGAATAACCTTCCCCAGGGTTTGCTGAGAAGGTTAAGATCATATTCATCGAGTACCCAGAAGATACAGGCCGAGAGTACCTGGAAAAACGTATTGATGGCCTATGCAAAAATCATTGGCACCAATGCGGTCATCCTTCTTTCGCTGGTATTATTATCAGTGAACTTCCTTATGCCATTCATTAAATCAAGCGTGGATGATCCTGTGTTTGCCAGCATTATCGTGCTGGTGGTATCACTTGGAATCGGTGCTCCTTTCATTTGGGCCCTGATGGCTAAAAGGCCGGGAAACATGGCCTATAAAGAACTTTGGCTCGATCGTAAATATAGTCATGGCCCCCTGCTTGTGCTGGAGATCATCAGGAACATTATTGGTATTTTATTGATCGGTTTTTGGGTCGACAGGCTTTTTTCTACCACCATCGCCCTGTTGGTGGTGCTCCCTGTAGTGGTTCTTGTTCTGATCCTTTTTTCTCAAAGAATACAGAAGGTTTACCAGAAAATTGAATCACGGTTTTTATCCAACCTGAATGCAAGAGAATTTGCCGCCGCAAAGGCGGGTGCACTTGACGCGCAGGTTCAGAAAACCACCGATGATATTCAATCTGACCTTTTCCCCTGGGATGTCCACATTGTGGATATGGAAGTGGATCCCGAAGCCAGTTTTGCCGGCCAGAGCCTGAAAGAACTGGGCTGGCGCGAAAGCTTTGGTATCAATGTCGCCTATATCAAAAGAGGAGGGAAGCTGATCCACACCCCGGGAAGAAATAACCGGCTGCTGCCTTATGATAAAGTTGGCATCATTGGTACCGATGAACAATTACAGCATTTCAGGCCCGCATTTGAAGCAAGGGTTACTGTTGAGGAAAGCCGCTCCGATACCGACAGGATCCAGCTGCAGAAGATCGTTGTTGATGAACATAACCGGCTGAAAGGATCCAGCATCACGAGCTCCAAGATCCGTGAACTCACCAATGGGCTGGTCATTGGCATTGAACGAGGCAATGAAAGGATACTTAATCCCGACACCAATACCGTTTTTGAATGGGGAGATAT
>JAEWIW010000172.1 GCA_023386855.1 Bacteroidota bacterium
GGATAGCACCGGAATAAAATTCACCATAAGCCATTGCCCTGGAATCATTCTCAAGAAATACTTTAATTCCCAGAGCCGATTCAAGCACCTTGCTTAAGGGTTCTTCATTAAAATGAAAAAAACTATAGCTATAACCGGTAGAATAATTAATGCGGCCCGAAAGGTTAATGCATACACCTAATATCTTGTCTTTCGGAAGAGGCAGCCCTTTAATAAAATCCTGGATCAGCTTGCATAGCTCATCAAGTGATTCCTGGTTATTCTTTAATTTATAAGGCTTATTCTCTATGATCTGGATGAGATTATTCTGGAGATCTGTAATTCCTATATTGATATGGCTTTGTTTTACATCAACGCCAATGAAAAATGCTGATTCCTGTGCAAGCCCATACAGGTGCGACTTTCGGCCACCAGTAGACCCCACTTTACCATTATCCTTTACCAGACCGTCTTCAATAAGATCGGTAAGAATACTGGTTACCTTTGGAGGGCTCAATGTCAACTCCTTGCAAAGGTCGGCAATTGTGCAACTGCCATTTTTTGCGAAATAGGAGATCACCGATTTTTTTATGGTGATATTCTTAAAGGCAACACCGGTTAAACTCTCATTTGTGATTTCTTCAAAAAAAGTCATATGGGCTTTAAGTATTTTCTTTTATCGCTCGAAGAGTAATGCGCGTTTCTAAAAATTCATCCTCGGGAGTACATTGAAAAATTTCAGTAGACGGCCATCTTTCAAATGTATTCAATATTTGTCTTTATTAAAAGCCTCTTGATTTATTGATTGATCTCCTGCATGATTTCTGAAAATATTTGATACGATCTGATCCTGTCTGCATGATCAAATACACTTGTAGCCACCATCAATTCATTCACCTTTGTGTCAGCAAGAAATACTTCAATATCCTGTTTTACCGTTTCCCTGCTCCCTGTGAAAGTGAACTTCAGCATTTGCCGTACATTGGGATGATTCCATAATTCGCGGTATTCATCATTCATCTCTTCAGGTTCCCTTAAATAATCAGATCGCCCTGTGAGTATATTGACAAACATTCTTAATAATGAAGTGGAAAGATTTCCTGCTTTTGCATCATCTTCTGCCGCGATAACATTGATGCATGCGATGGAGTAAGGTGCTTTTAAAAATGCCGAAGGATTAAATTCATTATAATAAATATTCAATGCCTGCATCAGTTGTGCTGGCGCAAAGTGACTGGCAAATGCATAAGGCAATCCTAACTGTGCTGCAAGATGAGCGCTGTCGGTGCTTGAACCCAGGATATACATGGGCACATCCACTCCCTCAGCAAAAGGTACCCTTACCCTGGCATTGCTGTTACTGACAGAAAGGTATTGCTGTATCCTGGCGATATCATTTGGGAAATGATATACCGCTTGCATCCGGTCGCTCCTTATGGCGGTGGCTGTTTCCTGGTCGGTGCCCGGTGCCCTTCCCAAACCGAGATCAATTCTTCCGGGATACAATAATGCAAGCGTTGCAAATTGTTCCGCAACGATCAACGGTGAATGGTTCGGAAGCATTACTCCACCCGAACCAACCCTGATATGTTTGGTGCCCGAGGCAATATACCCGATCAAAACCGAGGTAGCTGCACTGGCAATATGCAGCATATTATGATGCTCCGCAAGCCAGAAGCGGCTATAGCCCATTGTTTCAGCCTGCTGTGCCAGGTCAAGGCTTTTTTTGAAGGTTTCTGCTGCAGTGCTGCCATATGAAACAGAAGCCAGCTCGAGTATGGAATATTTAATCTTTTCAGCCGCAGTGGTATTCATGTTTCCTTTCGTATTCATACGTTCTTATTTTAAAGCCGCTTTTTGGAGGCTTATCTTTGTTGTATTCATCAACTTTAATCAAAAACTATGGCAAAGAAAGCATTTCTTGGAATGGGTTTGCTGGGATCCAATTTTGTAAGGGCAATGATCAGCCGTGGCGATGATGTTCAGGTCTGGAATCGTACTGCTTCCAAAGCCCTTGCCCTTGAAGAGGCCGGTGCAAAAGTTTTATTGCATCCCCATGAAGCCGTAAAGGGGGCCAGCCGTGTTCATATCACACTCAAGGATGATGCTTCCGTAGATGAAGTGCTGGAAAAAGCAAGTGCCGGATTTGAACCAGGTGCCATTATCATAGATCATACCACTACCTCCAAAGAAGGTGCCATTAAAAGAACAGCTTACTGGAAACAAAAGGGATTTGTGTACCAGCATGCCCCTGTATTTATGGGTCCTGCTAATGCACTCGATGCTTCAGGTTATATGCTGGTATCCGGTGACCAGGAACTGGTTGGCCAATTAACGGCGGAATTGTCAGCAATGACGGGAAAATTAATCAACCTCGGACCCGATACAGGAAAAGCCGCAGCTATGAAGCTGTTGGGTAATGCCTTCCTCGTATGCGTAACATTTGGACTAAGGGATACCCTGAATCTTTCAAAAGCCCTGGAAGTTTCTGTCGATGATCTCCTTCAATTATTTTCATCATGGAACCCGGGTGCCCAGGTAGAAGGTCGTTTGAAGAAAATGACCGTCGGCGATCCTTCCAAACCCTCCTGGGAATTGCAGATGGCCAGGAAGGATACACAATTGTTCATTGATGCTGCACAACATGCAGGGAAGGAACTGACCCTTCTTCCCGCTATTGCAGCAGTCATGGATCAATGGATTGAAAAAGGCTACGGGCATTACGACTGGACGATCGTGAGCAGGGATAGGGAAGCCACCGAAGATTTATCTTAATCTTCGGTCTGCAAATCATATATAACTCAACCACCATTTCCTGTGCGTCGCTTTATACCTGGCAAACCATTTACATAAAGGATATAATGCTATAACTACCGACAACCATACCATATAAACACCGGCCAATGAAATGCCTTCACCGGGAAAAACGAATTTGAAAGGTATTCCTTCAGCACCCTTGTATGCTTCCTGGAAACTATGCCCCCTGGAAATCGTAAATATTGCCGATACAATATGAATAAGAAAAAAATGAATCACATAATAGAAGAAAGGTACTTTTCCATATGTGGAAATGATATTGGTTAGCCGGTTTTGAACCGGTCCCGCATAGGCCAGGAATAAAAGGGCCGGGCCAATCGTCATCAGCATGAACGCCAGTGATGGCGGGTATTTCGTGGTATTAAGAAAGGATAGAAAAGTGTAAAGGCTGCTTTTTTGCGTGGACCAATGCGAAGGGTCGCCATAAAGATTGATGGTTCGCAGAATGATGAATAGAATAATCAATCCTGCACCTGTCATAGCGATACTTTTTTTACGAACATTTTCACCAACGCCTGGCGCAAACCAGCGTCCAAAACAATACCCCAGCAGCATTAAACCGGTCCAGGGTAAGAAAGGATACAATATGCCCAGCACTCTTGTTCCGCTGATGGGAACGAAACCCTGGCGGTGTAATAGCATATAGAAAATATTCGTTGTTTGTCCTGCTGATGCTTCATAATAATCGAGCAGGTTATGCCCCAATACGATTGTCATTCCAATAATGAATATGAATACAAAGGGAAGATTCAGTAAAAAAGAAAGTAGCACCAGGCTGATGCCGATCGCCCATATCACGGCAAGAAAAATAAATGAATAGGAAGGATCAAAGCTTAGTGCAAAGCTCATGATCACCACTTCGACAAGGATCAGCCACAGCCCACGTTTGAGCAACAGCATGCCCAGTTCTTTTTTGGATTTACGAAGGCTTTGAAGGTACACGGATGTGCCTGTTAAAAACACAAACACGGGTGCGCAGAAATGAGTGACCCATCTTGTGAAAAACAATATTGGAGTCGTGGTTTCCGGGTTAAGAGGATCCTGGGTAAGAGCGGTGATATGAAACATATCACGCGTATGATCCAGGGCCATAATGATCATGACAAGGCCTCTTAACAGGTCGATGCTGTTAATTCTTGAAAACCCTTTTGATGTTATCATGGGATGTAAAGATGCATTTTTCAGCCAGTGAGAAAGCCTGTGCTGTTGCATCATCCATTAAAGATATATGAATTGCCGGCCTGTGCAACCCTATCGCGGTACTGGAATACTACACCTGCTTTGAGGATCGTTGTTTTACAGGAATGATAACCTGGAACCTTGTTCCTTTGCCAGGGCTTGAATAAGCCCTGATGATACCGCAATGATTATTGATTACTTTTTTAACCAGTGATAATCCTATACCTGTTCCTTCGTATTCATGCCTTGCATGAAGACGCTGGAAA
>JAEWIW010000181.1 GCA_023386855.1 Bacteroidota bacterium
TCATCAGCCAGTCGCTTTCCTCCTTCCTTTCCAAAAATATAATACCTGTTTTCGGGCAGTTCAGCTGGAGTAAAATAACTCATATTTTCTACCAGCCCGATAATGGGAACTCTTGTCTGGGTTTGGCCGAACATGGCGATGGCTTTTTTTGCATCAGCCAGTGCCACTTCCTGCGGTGTGGATACAACAACCGCGCCCGTGATGGGAACGGATTGAACAAGCGTCAGGTGAATATCGCCGGTACCGGGTGGCATATCGATAACGAGGTAATCAAGATCTTCCCATAAAACATCGGTCACAAACTGGCGGATAGCACTGCTGGCCATGGGACCGCGCCATACAACGGCGTTCTTTTCATCTACCAGCGAGCCAATACTCATGAGCTTGATACCAAAACGTTCAATGGGAACGATCATTCCTTTTTCACCAACATTTTTCATCATGGGTCTTTCACCCCTGATGCCAAACATGATGGGAACGCTTGGTCCATAAATATCGGCATCCATCAGTCCAACCTTTGCGCCACCCTGTGCAAAAGCAAGGGCGAGGTTAGCTGCAACCGTACTCTTTCCTACCCCGCCTTTTCCACTAACCACGGCAATAATATTGCGGACATTAGGGAGAACCGCCTGGGCATCGAGGCGCTTGGTGGTGGTTTGGGCATCGAAATTCACTTCAACCACCGCATCCTTATTCACCAGGGTCTTAATGGCTTTGATACAATTGTTCTTGATCAGGTCTTTTAAGGGGCAGGCAGGGGTAGTCAGCACAACAGTAAAGGAAACATCGTTTCCATTGATCGATATATTTTTAACCATATCAAGGGTTACAATATCCTTTCCCAGGTCGGGTTCCTGCACATTGCTGAGTGCCTGCAATATTTGTTCGGTAGTCATTTTTTATACTTATTTGTACGAAAAGCCAAAATTAGAGATGAATTCCCGCTTTGAAGAAACATTTTATGGATCACTAAATATTACAATTAGATCAGCATCCATATCCCTGTTAAAATTTAACGTTGATTCAGGCCATTAAACAAAAAAACGTAGGTTTGAACCCCATGAAAAAAAAGATACATATCCTGGTTCTCGTGGTTTTCCTGCTTCCCGTTGCTGCATCGGCTCAATTTGAAAAATTGAAGGATTCAGTTGTGCAATTATTTGGCGTGGTCATGACGGCCGACAGCCTGAAGGGCATTCCTTCGGTGAGTGTGGTGGTAAAGGGCCAAAACAGGGGAACAGTTTCCAACGAAGAAGGAGTGTTTTCCATCGTGGTGATGAAAGGCGACAAAATTGAATTTTCTTCTATTGGCTACAAGCCAAAACTGGTCGATGTGCCTAGAAATATTGAAGGCAACCAGTATAGCATGATCCAGCTGATGGTTACGGATACCGTATTTCTTCCTGCCACCATTATCAAACCAAGGCCTACCCGCCAGCAGTTTGAAAGGGATTTTGTCAATACCGATATCCCGGCTGATGAATATGAAATAGCCCGCCAGAATACTGAGGAGTCCAAACGCAGGATCCTGGCAAGAACACTTCCAACCGACGGAAGGGAAAATGCCAATTACAATCTCAGGAACAATGCCCAGCGCTACTACCATGCAGGCCAGGCTCCTCCACAGAATATATTTAACCCCTTTGCCTGGAATGAATTCATCAAGGCATGGAAAAGGGGCGACTTCAAAAAGAAATAGCCCCTCAAACCTTTTTTAAACAGATCCAAGTATTTTCAGAAGCCTCTCACACCTTTGTGAGCAGGTCCAGGATTATTTATTTGCAGCCTCTCAAATCTTCTATGGGCTATCAGGTGAACCTGTTACTGACCACCAGGTCTTTACTTCCTGCAGTGTATTTATAAAACCCTTCACCTGTTTTAACGCCAAGGTATCCTGCCGTTACCATATTGGCAAGTAAGGGGCATGGTGCATATTTGGGATTACCGAAACCATCCTGCATTACTTTAAGAATGGCATGGCAAACGTCCAGGCCTATAAAATCTGCTAATTGAAGGGGACCCATAGGATGAGCCATTCCCAGCTTCATTACGGTATCAATCTCCTCCACCCCTGCAACGCCTTCAAACAAACTAAAAATAGCTTCGTTGATCATTGGCATCAGTATGCGGTTGGCGATAAAACCGGGGTAGTCCTTCACCACGCAGGGTATCTTGTTGAGGGTCCTGGATAATGAAACCACTTTTTCTGTCACGGCCGAATCAGTCGCATACCCATTGATCACTTCCACAAGTTTCATTACCGGAACGGGGTTCATAAAATGCATCCCAATCACCTGCTGTGGCTTCCTGGTTGCCGCTGCAATTTTTGAAATGGAGATGGAAGAAGTATTGGATGCAAGAATGCAATCCTTATTGGTGGCTTCATCAAGCTGCCTGAAGATCTTCAGTTTGAGGGCTTCATTTTCTGTTGCAGCTTCCACCACCAGTCCCGCACTTTCTACCCCTGCATTTATTTCGTTGAAGGTTTGAATATTTTTCAAAGCAGATTCCCTGCCCTGCTCATCAATTATACCTTTTGCGAGCTGGCGATCAAGATTCCTGGTAATAGACACCATTGCTTTATCCAATTGTTCCTGGCTGATATCTACCAGACTAACGGGGAAGCCATGTTGAGCAAATACATGCGCAATCCCATTTCCCATGGTGCCTGCGCCGATCACTGAAATTTTCATCCATCAAAAATAGGGAAACGGACTATACAGTAATAATTAAGGCTATATAGTAAAATGAACACGAAGGTGTTACCATTATTTCAGGTGGTTTCTCAGCACTTCTTCATTGGTTAGATCCAGACGCAGTGGAGTAATGGAAACATAACCGTTTTCGACCGCCCACCTGTCGGTATTTTCATCGGCAGGCTCAAGCGCACTCACTGTAAACCAGTAATGTTTTCTACCCATAGGGTCCATACCCGGAACAATATGACCATCATAAAGCCGAACCGATTGACGGGTCCACTTTATCCCCTGTGGATCCTCGGGAAGGTTTACATTGAACAATCCAAAATTGGAATCTATCAGCTTTTGCAGCGATTCGCGAACAAAGGGGGCCAGCTTTTCGAAATCAGGTTCTGTTTTTCCTACCGGTGTACTGAAGGCAATACCTTTTATACCCAGCAATACCGCCTGCTTGGCTGCCGCGAGGGTTCCCGAATGCCACATGGAGTTTCCTAGGTTCGGCCCCATGTTAATGCCAGACAAAACAAGATCTGTTTTATTGTACAGATGGGTACCCAGTGCTACACAGTCGGCCGGTGTTCCATTAACCCTGAAGGCTTCAATACCTTCGAAATTAATGGGCGATTTTTTCAATGTTAGCGGCCTGGAATGAGTTACAGCATGGCCCATCGACGATTGCTCAACATCGGGTGCCACTACCTGCACTTCTCCGAATTCGGTTGCGATCTTTGCAAGGGCTGCGATACCAGGACTATATATTCCATCGTCGTTGGTTATTAAAATTCTCATGCTGTAAATATTTAATAGAGAAATTATTTAATGCATATCCTGCTGCATCCCCTTGTGAGGAAATTATGATGCCAAAGGGTGGAATAATTTTCTATTCATACAATTGATGGATAGGAAACTAAAGGTTGCGAGGTTATTGCATAACCCTGGTGCAGGCGTGGAAGACCATTCCGAGCGGGAACTGATCAAGGTAATTGAAGCAGCTGGATTTGAATGTAGATATTCATCCACAAAGAAAAATGCATTGAAATCCATTGAAACGGATGTGGATTTCCTCATTGTTGGGGGTGGCGATGGAACGGTAAGAAAGATCACGAAAGCGCTACTCAACAGGAGGATGGTCGAAAAGTCGTTTCCCATAGCACTTCTTCCCCTGGGCACTGCAAATAATATTGCCAAAACCCTTGGTATCAATGGCAGTGCCGAAGAAATCATACAGCACCTGCCGGTGGCAAAGATTCAATCCTTCGATGTGGGTTTATTGTATAATGTTCCCAAATCCGATTTTTTCCTCGAGAGTTTTGGCTATGGCATTTTTCCTTACCTCATGCTGGAAATGGAAAAAGTTAACCTTGACAAACTTGAAACACCGGAAGAAAAAATCCGGCAGGCACTGGAGGTGCTTCATACGATCGTTTTGTCGTATGAACCCAGGCTATGTAACCTGGTAATCGATGAAGTGGATTATTCCGGGAAGTTCCTTCTGGCTGAAGTCATGAATACCAAATCCATTGGTCCAAGGCTAAACCTGGCTCCTGCAGCGGATCCTGGCGATGGATTACTTGAAGTGGTATTGGTACCTGAAGCAGAGAAAATGAAGTTTGCCCGGTTTGTGGAAGAACGGATAAATGGTTCAACGGAAGGTTTTGATTTCAGGATCATCCGGGGCAAGTCGATCACCATTAGCTGGATCGGAACCCATGTGCATGTGGATGACGAGATCATTAAAATGAAAAAAGCCAATGAAGTGAAAATTGATATCAAGAAGGGCTTACTGGAATTTATGGTATAATCTTGTAAATCACTAAGACTACAGCTTTTTTACTTCCACTCCCCTGATATCGTTCAACCGGTATAATGCTTCATGAACCTTGGCCTTGGGAATGCCAATCTCCATATTACAGAACAATTGCAGATCCTGCATATGAATGGTGCAGTTTATTTGTTTAACGACCATCATCACTTCATTCATTTGGGTATAATCGAAATGAAGCCCGTAATTTTCTTCAATAGGTTTCGGAACAATTGGAGTAACCTGCAAAACCAGCGATGCAGCTGTTTTATAGGCATTGATTAACCCCGGAACACCCAGCAGCGTTCCTCCGAAATAACGAACAACGATGATGCAGATATTGGTTAGTCCTTTACTATCAATCTGGCCAAGGATAGGCTTGCCTGCAGTACCGGATGGTTCACCAGCATCACTTACCCTGAACAGGTTTTTATCCAGGCCAATACGGTAAGCGAAGCAATGATGACTTGCTTTTGGATGTTCCTTTTTGATGGAATCCAACGCAATTTTAAAATCCTCAACCGTTTCCAATGGAAATGCATAGGCGATAAACCTGCTTCCACGGTCGCGGGTTTCAGCATTACCAGTTTTTTCAATAGTATAATAAAAATCTGCTTCGGTCATATCAAGGGTTAAACTCATGCAATAGCGATCATGGTGATCGCCAGCAATGATAAGGCAATTCCGGCCCAGTTCAGCAAACTGAGCTTTTCTTTAAATAAAAACCTGGCAACAAGGGTGCTGAACAAAACAATGCCCATATTATTTACAGGTATGATGATGCCACTTTTGCCTGAAAAAATTTTAAGAGCTTCGATCAGCACCAGGATGGAAAAATAGTTGGGTATGCCTAATACGATGCCGGCAATGATCACCCTTTTATCAAACCTGATCTTTCCTTTCAAGGCCAGGAAGATCCATAATAATAATCCCGTGGTTCCTGCCGAAAGAAAAGCAGTAACCAGGTAATCATTATTATTCTCACCATTTAAAAAATGATGTTCTACATATTTGATCATGGTATCCAGCAAACCGCTTCCTACAAAAAGAAGTATGGGAAAAACAAGTGTCAGGAATTTCATATCAGGCGACCGGGTAGCTTCGATCCGCTTATCAGGAAGACAGGTAAACACCACTGCTACCAGTGCAAGTATAATTCCCGCGATTTGAAGTAAGGAGGGTTTTTCTCCGTAT
This sequence comes from Bacteroidota bacterium, assembly GCA_023386855.1. GTDB lineage: Bacteria > Bacteroidota > Bacteroidia > Chitinophagales > Chitinophagaceae > Flavitalea. The sequence goes on from JAEWIW010000181.1 coordinate 5,695, forward strand.
AGACCGATGGAAAAAAGAAAGGGAATAACCAGGGATAGTTTATTGGCAACCGATGCCACTGCCACTCCAATTTTCCGGGCAGTAAAAGCAATAATATTGAAAATGGAAATAAAGGATAAGCCCATGATCACTGCCCATGGGAACCATGCTTCGCCGGAAACATTGGAATAATCAGGAACACTTCCATTGACAACAATTCCCGTGGCAACGCAGGTAAAATAGTTTACCACGATCACCTGGAAGCTGCTCAGCTTAAGCCTTTCAAGCAGTTTGAAATAAAGTGTAAGATATGAGTTCAGAACAATACTGGCCAGCAGGTAAATCAATGGAGCTGATTTGAATGAACAAAATATTGAATGGTATCCGGGCCTATCTTTTCCGATCTTTCCAAATATGCCTGGTGAAGGGAAGGTGCATTTACCACCTGTTGGTTTGAGTTATTAGGAAGGAACTGGTTATTATTAATTACCCTGGCTTCATCCCAGATATCTTCCTCAATAAAACCCTGGATCAGTTGTTGTCCACCTTCGACGATCAGGCTTGAAATATTCTTCCGGTAAAGTACTTCCATGGACTGTTGCAAAACAGACCTATTGGAAAGTTTGTCCATGGATTGATGCAATTCAGACCTATTAGAAAGATTGTCCAAGGA
>JAEWIW010000186.1 GCA_023386855.1 Bacteroidota bacterium
TTCGAGTTCAACGCCGAATTTTTCCTTTACGGATTGAAGGATTTCTTCGCTGAGATCATACACTTCTTTACCGGTGGCATGGCCATAATTAACCAGCACTAATGCCTGTTTTTCATAACAGCCAACATGGTTTTTGCGAAAGCCTTTCCATCCACATTGCTCGATTAGCCAGCCTGCTGCAAGTTTGATCTTATCGCCCGCAGGAAAAGAAGGAATGGAAGGATAATTGTTTTTCAAGTGCTCAAAGGTTTCGGAATCAATCACGGGGTTTTTAAAAAAACTTCCTGCATTCCCTATCACAGCAGGATCGGGAAGTTTGGACTTTCGAATATTTATCACAGCCTGCGATACTTCCCTGGTGGAAGGTTCATGAATATCCATCCGTTCAAGTTCCTGCCTGATGGCACCATATTCAAGATGCAACTTAGGTTGCTTACTTAACCTGAAGCTTACATGGGTAATGATGAATTGTCCCTTATACTTATTCTTAAATACACTTTCCCTGTACCCGAAAGCGCAATCACCAGCAGAGAAATTTACGAGCGCTTTATCATTTAAATGATAGGCCTGCAATTCATGGAATACATCTTTCACCTCCACTCCATAAGCCCCGATATTCTGCATGGGAGAGGCACCTGTATTTCCAGGTATCAGTGAAAGATTCTCCACTCCTCCATATCCATTGTCTACACAATGCATCACGAACTGGTGCCAGTTCTCTCCTGCCCCAACCTGGATAATCACTTCCTTATCGTCTTCAAATAGTTTTTTTATTCCACTGATATTATTCTTCAGCACCCATCCATTAAAATCATTTGTCAGCAGGATATTGCTTCCTCCACCCAGCACTAACAAGGGATCATCAACAGCACGGATCTCTTTTAAATCTTCCACATCCTCAAAAGAACTGAAGCGCTTTGCGCGAACATCAATGCCAAAAGTATTATATTGTTTAAGGGAGATATTTTCCTTGACCTGCATAAGTTGCAAAATACTGAAATTATGGAAGGAGTAATTCTGGGATCATCAGGTTTAATAGGCAATGAGCTATTAAGGCTCCTTCTTGCCGACCCTGTATTCTCCCGTGTGACAGCACTGGTACGTAAACCATTGACTATTGAACATCCTAAACTTGATCAGAAGGTCATTGACTTCAATGATAATAAAGCGTTCAAAGATGCAGTGGGTAATGGCGATGTTTTGTTTTGCTGTATCGGTACTACCATGAAAAAAATGAAAGGCGACAAAGATGCTTATTTCCGGGTAGACCATGATATAGCTGTGAATGCAGCCAACTTCGCCTACTCACATGGCTTCAGCCAGTTCTGCCTGGTGTCTTCACTGGGCGCCAATCCCACTTCTTCCAATTTCTATCTTAACATGAAAGGAAGTACTGAAAGAGCCATCAGCAAATATCCCTTCCAAAGCATTCATGTGTTCAGGCCATCCATGCTCCTGGGAAGGAGAATGGAGCAACGCTTAATGGAGAGTGCTGCAAAGGTTATCATGAAAAATATATCTTTTTTAATCCCGGTAAGATACAAGCCCATAGAAGCGCATATGGTGGCATTAGCTATGAAAGAATGTGTGAAAAAGCCAGCAAGTGGATGGCAGGTATATCATAATGCCGAGATCTTTGCACTTGCTAAAGCCTAATAGTAAGGGAACAACATTATACCGGGTCAACATCAGGTATTACAACTACTGATCTAAAACGTTTTTGCTGGTGAAGTTCAGCGATCAGCTCATGGATGGTGTGTTTGCATTTATTAATTACACTTGCATCTCTTGGAAGCTTTAAGATGATCTCCATCAGGTACTGGTTCCTTACCCGGTTCACAATCGGTTCTGCAGGGCCAACAATATAATTCCCAAATTCAATTCCCAGTTTGGCAGCAAATTCTCCTGATGCATTATCCACGATATTCTTTTGAACATGCCTGAAGGTGAGCTGGATCAACCTGCTGAAAGGAGGATAAAAAAACTGTTTTCTTCCTGCTATCTCGAAGTCATAAAAAGCCTGGTAATCGTGCTGCTTTACAAAACTTAAAACCGGATGCGTAGTATTGGTTACCTGGATCATTACCTTTCCCTGGCTACCCTTTCTCCCCGCTCTTCCACTCACCTGTTCCATCAATTGAAATGCCCGTTCATTTACCCTGAAATCTGCAAATGCAAGCAGGCTGTCGGCATCCAGTATTCCTACAAGGTTAACATGTTCAAAGTCGAGCCCCTTCACTACCATCTGCGTTCCCACCAAAATATCTGTCTTCTGCTGTTCAAATTGCTGGATCAATTGATCATGCGCATATTTACCCCTGACGCTATCAATATCCATCCTGGCGATCCTTGCCTTTGGAAACATTTCCTGCAATTGTTCTTCGATCTTTTCGGTACCAAAACTTTTCTGTATAAACCGGTCGCTTCCACAGGCAAGGCAGGTATTCAACACCGGGTAAACAGTGCCACAGTAATGACAATGCAGCTTATGGGAATTCTTATGATAGGTAAGGCTAACATCACAATATCGGCAACGCGGTATCCATCCGCAGACCTGGCAGATCTGGTAGGGAGCATATCCCCGGCGGTTCTGGAACAGGATTACCTGCTTTGTTTCTTCAAGCGATTTGTTGATCTCTTTTTCCAGCACCGGTGATACCATCACTTTTTCTCTTGAATACATCATTTTACCCGTATCGAGTAAATCGATCTCCGGCATGCTGATGCCTCCATATCTTTCATTCAGCTGAACATAGCCATATTTATCCTTTTTGGCATTGAAATAAGATTCCACTGATGGAGTAGCTGTACCCAGTAAAACCTTAGCGCCAAAGCGTGAAGCAAAATAAATCGCTGTATCCCTTGCATTATAGCGGGGAGCGGGATCCTGCTGCTTGAATGATCCATCATGTTCTTCATCCACGATCACCAGTCCAAGATCATTGAAAGGAAGGAACAAGGAAGACCTTGCACCAAGGATAATTTTTAATTCTCCTGTTCTCAGTTTATTCCAGATCTCTACGCGTTCATTCTGGTTGAACTTACTGTGGTAAATCCCGATATAGCCGCCAAAATGTTTTTGCAGCCGGCGGATAACCTGCGAGGTCAGGGCGATCTCTGGGATCAGGTAAAGCACCTGCTTTCCCTGGCGTAAATATTCTTCAATGAGCCGGATATAAATAAGCGTTTTACCACTGGAGGTAACGCCATGGAAAAGACATACCTGCTTTTCTTCAAAATGATTTTTTACCTGTAGCAAACATTCTTCCTGTGAAGGAGTAAGCGTAAAGTCGATACTTATATTTCTTGGAAGGTAATGCAAACGGTCTACAGCCCTGCGTTCCAGCCATAATATACCTTTATCTACCAGTGCTTTTAACTGGGCCTCCGATGCCCCGCTTTTCTTGAGCAGTTCAGGTTTTGTTACCTCGCCTGCGGTTCTTTTCAGGTGAAGGAAAGATAGCAGCAACTCCAATTGTTTCGGAGCCTTTGAAAACTTATTGTTCATCAGTTCTTCCATCTTCGCTTCCTCTTCATAATCGTGGTGAAGCTGAACAAAATTTTCTTTTTTGGAAGTAAAGGTTTCTTTCAATGCTTCCCAAACAAAACAAAGATGTTTATCGATCAGTCGTTTGATTACGGGGTAAACATGTGAAGAATCAAGTATCTCCTGGACCTCCGTGATCTTAAGTTGTTTCTTGATCAGCAGCGCTTCTGCAACAAGGTATTCTTCTTCATCCAGTTCAGAAAAATCCTCACCGTATTCTTCGTTAAATACAATTACTGTTTCACTGCTTAGTTTGAAATGGGCAGGCAATGCGGCAGCCATTACTTCTCCTTCGCTGCACATATAATAATCAGCGATCCATTCCCAAAGCTTCAGTTGGTGTTCATAGATGATGGGATCTTTATCGAGTACATTAATAATTTCCTTGGGTTCAAAAGCTTCCGGCTTTTCCTGGTGCACTCTTTTAATGATGCCCGCATATTTTTTATTCTTTCCCAGCACCACTTCCACCCTGCATCCGGGCTTTACATTTTCCAGCATATGGCCAGGCACCGACCAGGTAAAGTTTCTTGGCAGTGCAAGTGGTATAATGACTTCGGCAAAATGAGATGGTTCCTGTTCAAACATGTGGAGGTGCAATATAAAGAACTTTATATTCCACCAGTTTTTCTTCCATACGGTCAAAGACTTCCTGCTTCAGCCGGCCAACATCGGCCATGGTCAATCCTTCTACAGGTATTTCTTCCAGGAATACCGTCCTGGACCTTCCGGGGTTAAGAGAATCCAGCGACCGGTAATGCATACGGGCATAGCCATCCAGGAACAATAATGGTTTAATGGGCGTCTGGGTTTCAATGGCAATGCGGAAAGCGCCATCATAAAAATGTTTAAGGGGTTTACCGGTGGTATTGAAAGTTCCTTCGGGAAAAATAAATATGGAGATGCCTTTCTGCAAAACTGATTTCAGAATACGTACGCTCCTTGAACGGTGTGAAGCACTGCTCCTGTCGACCGTTACGATCGCTTTTCGATAGATATAGCCGAAGATGGGAATCCTGGCCATTTCCACTTTTCCAAGCGCCCTGACAGGCTGCCTGATCGATTTTACGATGATGGGCGCATCCAGGTAAGATATATGGTTGGCCACGAAAATATAGGGTTGACCTTTTTTAAGGGGCTGCTCATAAATATTGCGATGATAAATACCGATCAGCAGGAACCAGGCATCGCCC
>JAEWIW010000237.1 GCA_023386855.1 Bacteroidota bacterium
CCACGGGGTACCTCGGGCACCTTATTTCTTCCCTTCAAAAAATCCCTTCTCCTTCAATATCTGCTTCAGAATCTCCAGCCGCACATCCTTCATATTATAATTCCTGTCGGGCGATTCAACCTGCAACACGAAGCAATACACGTGCCTGTTCTCCTCGATAAACCCAACGATCCATCCCAGCGCATGATCCTTTTCGGTAAAACCCCACCCCGTTTTATAACTTAACCTGTACTTGTCATTATTCTCCCATAACATCATATCCTTCACGATCCTTTGCGCCCTCTTCTGGAATGGCAGCTGCTCAAAATATAATCGCTTAACCAGGCCCAGCTGCTCATCCGCACTGACCCTTACCGAATTATCCAGCCAGAAAGTATCAATGGTTTGCTCCGTAAGCGCCGGCCTGGGATACTGCTTCGCATATCCCATCGAATCCAGCCACATCTGCATGGTATCCTTCCCGATCCTTCTTGCCAGCTCCTGGAACCAGGGCACGGCCGATTCCCTGAAAGCCTCCCTCATCGTAAGGTCCTTATTCCATGCCGCAATAGGCCTCACCACCCCATCCCAGGGTATCACGGTACTGTCGTCATTGACAACACCCGTATGCAATCCAATCAAACTGTTCACGATCTTGAAAGTTGATGCGGGCGTATAAGTCGAATCCCTGAATCGCGCCAGGTTATAAATAGTGAACCTACCTGTTCCATTATCAAATAATCCAAAAGTGCCGGTAAGCTGGTGCTGGTCGAAATATTTCTTCAATCCCTCATCTTCTTCCACATTATTTAAAGAGCAGGATGAAAAACCTATTATGAACAACGCGAATAACAATATCCTGTACATGAAAAAAATTTGCGTAAAGATAAGCCTCCGCAAATAATGCAAATGCAAGCGCAACTATTGCAAATGAATGTGGGGTATTACAAATGAAACTGCAAATAATGCCAAAGAAAGGGCCGAACAACACTTTCGTGCGCCCGGCCCAAATGAATGTGGGGTATTACAAATGAAACTGCAAATAATGCAAAAGAAAGGGCCGAACAACACTTTCGTGCGCCCGGCCCATCAACAAACAATTATAACTAAATCCTTATCGCGTAGCCTATATTGATAACATAATCCGCAAACGCCGCATCACCCTGGTGGAATACGCCCGTTTCTTTTGTTGCTGCCTTATCGGTTACACTCTGTGTCCTGTTTCTTTCTACCATCACGGGAACAGTTACAAAGAAACTGCCCTTTCCCTTTGCATAACTGATTCCCGGCTCAATGGAAATTGCATATCCGGGCCGCCTGAAGCCTTCACTTCCTCCCACAAGATCATACACAGGAATACCATCTACCCTTCCACCGGCAGAAAAATTCCAGGCCCCCTTCATATAGGATAACCCGGCCCTGAACATGTACTGGTCGGGAACACTCATGATGTCTTCATTATACAATGCAGGCGAAAGTGTTTCGCGGTAAGTACGTGTGCCATTCACCTCCCTGGGGTTGATCAAATAATATACATTTCCATAAACAGATAAACCTCTTGCAATAGATTGGTAAGCATTCAGCTCCGCAACAAAGCCTGTTCCTCCATCACCCAGTTGGATCGACTGGTCAACCGTCCTGAGTTCCGGCGTACCATTGGGTCCTACATTATACCAGTAATCCTTATAATTATAATCGCCGGTGGCAAACTTGATACCTGCTCCCAGCTGCACATTACCTTTAATGGCTTTTGCAGGATCGAACAACCAGTAATAAGCGGAAAAACGCATATCACCGAGCCCAAAGGATTCAGTATTCCTTCTTTCTTTTTTTATATATGTTCCATTCACCAGCCCATGCTCATATAAGGATGACCTGCGATTGGCCAGTATCGGCACATTAAGACTTACCGACCAGCGATGATTTAGAAAATGAACTATTGAAAGATCAAGTGAATGCGAAAAATTTCTTACATCCGATTGCTGAACAAGTCTTTCTTTCTGTTCTTCCTTTCCCTTGAAATGCCTGAAGGATTTAAAATAACGATAAGCGGCATTGAGCTGCCATTTGCTATTATCTGTAGTAGCGGTATGTGTTGTTGCACTGGCTCCTGTACTGCGGATGGCCACACAGCCTTGTGCCTGCGATCCCTTCGATACACAAAGGGAGATCGCAATGATCAATAATATCTTTTTCATTGTTAGTTGTTGGTTTGGTTTGATGAGATAAAATCAATAAAAGGTAAGCCCCTGCTGCATTTCCTGCTTTCGCATACGCAGCCGGTGCACAACCAGTTCACCGATCATTTTACCTTGTTTGTTCCCTTCATAGAGGTCGAAAGAATAATGAATGCCTCCATACAATCTCGACATGGAAGCTTCCCATGCGGCATCACGGAAAGACGGGAAACTTCTTTCCTTAATACCAAATTCATTTAAAGATGTATCTACATAATTGAAGTGATCACCGAAAGCCTGCGTCATTACTTCAGCAGCAGCAGCTGATATCACGGAATGCCCGCTTGCATAAGAAGGAAATGGTGGTGTTTGTATATAGGGCCTCCACTCATTATCGATAAATTTATTGATCACTGTTTCAGGCCTGATCAAATTGCTGCGGTATTTCTGTTCCCAGCAACTGATGAATCCATCGAACAATGAAATGGATGTCTTTGCATAAGCACAGACCGTGTTATTAAAATCGAACCCCGCTTTCCTGGCAGCAATGCCTACGATATTCATCCAGTGACCAGCAGGAGAAAATTTCTTTGTTGCAAATTCCACGTGCCCGATCTTGATGGTCTTGAATGGATTATCATCCCAGAAATTTGCAATATGCATTTGCTCTTCTGTGATCGAATCCACAGCCCGCTTCACTTCCAGCGCTGCCCTGTAAAACACCGAAGCGGTATCTTTCATATTATACTTAGGTGGATCAATGGCTTTACATTGCGCAGCGGAATCCATTACGAAGGGCCTGATCTCCATCCAGTGGGCTTCCGATGCAGGTGAATAGGCAGGTGGCGTGGGCACCCATCTTCCTTCTTCTTCCGTAACAGTAAATTTTCCTGCCGACCTTGTTTCGGCATAATGATCATGCTTTGACCATGCCAATATCGCTTCAGCCACCTGGTCGGCATAGCTCTTCGAATCATCGATCATTTTTGAACGCATGCCCGCATCATCGGCAAGATCAACAAGCGAATCATAATAATCCATCATACTGCCTTCAGGAAAAGTTACCGCATTTCCAACCTTTGTGAAAGCAAGCAATGCTGCAAGTGAATAATCCACCGTTGCTCCTTCAACCGGCCTGGGCATCTGTGGCATATGTTTTACCTGTCCGTATAATGAATTATAAGTACTATCACCGGCAGCAATACATTCAAAGGCAGCGATGTTCGCGTAAGCATAATTTCTTGCAGCGATCATGGGTGGAAAATTATTTTCCAGCACGATGTCGTTAAGCTTCTTTACTGTTTTTGAATATAAGAATGGGTCGTGGATGACCTTTGTATAATCTTTTTCCTTGCAGGAAGAAATGGATATCGCGGCACATATCAATATTGCACCAACGCATAATTTGGCAACGCGCATAATGGTTACAGATGAATAAAATAATGGGGTTCTTCAGTATTTGTAATTCATCCCCTGTCTGGCGGCTGCGAAGGTGGTAGAACAGTGGCCGATAAACAACTGAAAGATGGTACAGGGCCGTATTCCTGTATTGCTCCATCCAAACCAGCTAAAACCCAGTTGTTATCCTGCTGCCAGTATTCTGTAAAAAGATTTTTGAAACTATGCCCTGAAGGAACTTTTGCATCCTTCGAATGACTTTCCTGTTGAAGATCGTTGACTAACAGAAAAAATTTATCTCTTGCCGTGCGAACAGCCATGCGGCTTTTATCGGGCAAACATAGCAATACCAGTTGGCCATGTTCAACCTTGCGCTTAACATACTTGTATAACACATCACCCAAACGGATCTCTCCATCGATGCGTTGAAATTCTTTCCAGTCGGTTGAATAAGGAAGATTGATCGGGACCCTTACTTCTACAAGCTCACTCTCATCATAATCATTATTGTCAAGGCTCGCCTCCAAATGCTCACTGGCCCTTTGTTCCAGCCAGTGCGACAACAAACGGTAGCCTACCCAGTTGAACAGGAGTATGGCCGACAGCAATATGGTTATAAGGCGTCTCACAATCGTTAGTTCGAACAATATAGGAAAAAATTTCAAACCTGGTAAAACCGTTGTGCATTCCCTCCAAACACATTCTCCTTCGCTTCTTCGTGCATATTCTCCATATACTTCTCCAGCAGGCTCTTCCACTGCACATACATGCCCGACAATAACATCACTGGCCAATCCGTCCCAAACATCAGCCTGTCGGTTCCGAATGCTTCAAACACCACATCGAGGTAAGGATAAAAATCTCCCGCACTCCATGATTTCCATTCGGCCTCAGTGAACAGTCCTGATAATTTACAATATACATTCTGATGAGCCGCCAATGCCCTGATATGCTGCTTCCAGTCGTCAATTTTTTTTGACCTGATCTCCGGCTTGCCACAGTGATCCAGCACGAAACGCTCGCCAGGAAAGGCTTCCACCAAATCCGCTGCAGCTTTTAACTGCCTGGCATAAACCAGGATATCATAACTGAGTCCTCTTTCAAAAACAGCGGTAAGTCCTCTCCTGAATTCAGCACGGTAGAAAAAATCATCCGGCTCATCCTGTGCAATATGACGGTAACCCCTGATAATGCTATTCGAAGAAAAATATTCCAGCCGCTGCTCCACGTTTTCGTTCTGAAGGTCAACCCATCCCACCACCGCTTTAATGATCGGGTTGGTTTGCGCCAGTTCAACAAGGAACAGGGTTTCCACTTCCGATTGCTCGGCCTGCACAGCCACTACTCCATCGATATCATTTCTTCTTAACGTAGATGCAATATCAGTGGGCAGGTAATCTTTTTGCAACACTTTCATATTGCGGTCGATCCATTCTAGTCTTGTGCGGTCATATTTCCAAAAATGAACGTGTGAATCAATATGCATAGTTGATGGTTTACATGTTTAAATATACGGCCCCCGCCAGAATCTGGAACCGGGTTTCCCTATATTTGTTCCGTTGTAAAGCCTATATATGTCTTATACCCCTTCTAATAAAGTGCGGATAGTTACCGCTGCTTCGCTATTTGATGGGCATGATGCCGCTATCAATATCATGCGCAGGATCATGCAGTCGAAAGGCGCCGAGATCATTCACCTTGGTCATAACCGCAGTGTGCGCGAGATCGTGGAATGTGCCATTGAAGAAGATGCCCAGGGCATCGCCATCACCTCTTACCAGGGCGGCCATATTGAATTCTTCAAATACATGAAGGACCTGCTCGAAGAAAATGGTTGTGGTCATATCAAGATCTTCGGTGGCGGCGGTGGTACCATTCTTCCGCAGGAGATCCGTGAACTGCATCAATATGGTATCACGCGCATTTACTCGCCCGATGACGGCCGGCAGATGGGCCTTGAAGGCATGATCGAAGATGTGATCCAGCAATGCGATTTCCCGGTGAATGGTAATTTCCCCATCAACGGTGAAATGAAACTGGGCGAGGTAAAAGATGTGCGTATCGTGGCAAGGGCGATCAGTCATGCTGAAAATGGCCAGCCCTTTGATTCGCTGTTGAAAAAAATACAGGAAGATTCCGGCAAAAAAATTCCTGTCCTGGGTATCACCGGAACAGGCGGCGCGGGCAAAAGCAGCGTTACCGATGAGATCGTTCGTCGTTACTTACACCGTTTGAATGATAGGACAATCGCGGTTATCTCCGTTGACCCTTCCAAAAAGAAAACCGGGGGTGCCTTACTGGGCGATCGTATCAGGATGAACGCGATCAGTCATCCGCGCGCTTATATGCGTTCACTTGCAACAAGAGAAAGTGACCGTGCATTGAGTGAACATGTACAGGAAGCCATCGATATATGTAAGGCCGCAGGTTATGATCTTGTGATATTGGAATCAGCAGGTGTTGGACAAAGTGATGCATCCATTCTTGATTATTGCGATGTAAGCTTATACGTGATGACGCCTGAATACGGCGCTGCATCACAGCTGGAGAAGATCAACATGCTCGATTATGCCGACATGATTGCCATCAATAAATTTGATAAAGCCGGCGCTCTTGATGCATTGCATGATGTAAAGAAACAGTACAAACGCAATCACAATCTCTTTCATGCCAAAGATGAAGAGATCCCTGTTATTGGCACCATTGCCGCCCAATTCAATGATGCAGGTGTAAATGAATTGTTCGAACAATTGTTATCAGTTATAAAAAACAAAACCGGGGTTGACCTAGGTGCAACAAATGTTGAACCGCATAAAAAAGATACTTCTACCAAATCACAGATCATTCCACCAAAAAGGGTTCGTTATCTTTCAGAGATAGCGGAGAATAACCGCGCTTATGATGAATGGGCGCAAACCCAGTGCCGTATTGCCTCCCAGCTTTATCGTATCAGGGGAACAATTGATTTGCTCGAGAACCGCGAAAGTCATTTTGATCCCGAGCTTCCTGCAAAACAACACCCCGACCAAATCGTAAAACTTTATCAAAAAATACATGATGCCCTGCATCCCGAATGCAGGAGGATGATCAGCAACTGGCCACTATTGCAGGCCAAGTACGAAGCCGACATCTTCGAATATGAAGTAAGGGGGAAAAAGATCAGGCAATCGATGTCATCAAAAAGTTTATCAGGCACACGCATACCCAAGGTTCTTCTTCCTAAATACAAAGACTGGGGCGATATATTACGCTGGCGGTTGCAGGAAAATGTTCCTGGTGAATTTCCATACACTGCTGGTGTGTTTGAATTGAAAAGAACTGGTGAAGACCCGACAAGGATGTTTGCCGGTGAAGGCGGACCCGAAAGAACAAACAAGCGGTTTCATTATGTAAGCCAGGGACAGCCAGCACACCGGCTTTCAACGGCCTTCGACAGCGTTACACTTTATGGCGAGGACCCTGCGGTACGACCGGATATTTATGGCAAGATCGGTAACGCTGGTGTGAGCATCGCAACCGTTGATGATGCAAAAAAATTATACAGCGGCTTCGATCTTTGTCATCCTGCTACATCAGTGAGCATGACCATCAACGGACCTGCTCCCATCATTCTTGCTTTCTTTATGAATGCTGCCATCGACCAGCAATGTGAAAAATATATCAGGGAAAATAACCTTGAAGAGAAGGTGAAGGAAGTGATGGAGAGAAAATATAAAACCCTTCCACGTCCTGTATATTATAATCCTTCTTCACCAGAAAGATTACCCGAAGGCAATTCAGGGCTGGGACTGGCATTGCTTGGTTTGAGTGGTGATGAAGTATTACCTGCCGATGTTTACCAGCAAATGAAAGAGCAGGCTTTGACACAGGTAAGAGGTACAGTACAGGCCGATATTTTGAAAGAGGACCAGGCGCAGAATACCTGCATTTTCAGTACCGAGTTTGCCTTGA
>JAEWIW010000248.1 GCA_023386855.1 Bacteroidota bacterium
AAGAGTTCAGCAGGTGGGTTCTCCATTCTGCAAAAGCAGTAGCCTGTTTCCAGTTCACTCCTACTACAGGATAGTTTCCAAAAGCCGGGTGAGAGAAATATTTTTTGGTTGCTGGTTCATTATAAGAATAGCTGAAATCACGGATCCATACCAGTGTATCAGGATAAACCATCACATCTTTCTTTACGATGAATTGTGAACGGGGTTTGCTGGCATTCTCCCTTTTTGCGGCTTCTTTCAGGTCGAAAATCTCTGAATGGTAAATTAGCTTGGAAGGGTCGATATCCTTCTTGCCAAAAATCCTGTTCTCAGGAGAAAGGATCATCTGGTCAACTTTTTCAATAGTTGCCTTGTCGCCCCATTTAATGGTCTGCGCTTTTTTCCAGTCGATGGCAAAACGACCATCCACTTCCTTTCCATATTGCAAAAGGGTTGCTGCAATGGAATCGCGCACCCAGTTTACGAACTGGCGGTATTCATTGTTGGTGATCTCGGTAGCATCCATCCAGAACCCGTTGATAGACACCTGCTTGTTCCTTGCGGTAAAAGCGTAGTTCACATCCTCATCACTGGGTCCCATATGAAAGGTTCCTGGTGGAATGTAAACCATACCGGGGGGTTTGGTCATGGTGTATTTGCTGGCGGGAGCAACTCCATGAAGTTGACCGTCATTAGGCAAACCTTTGGATGACTTGCCTTTTATCAATCCGCATCCTGATGCACCCACCATGATCAGGAGGGCGGCAAATGCAGATAGTTGTCTCGTTTTCATCATATTAAAGGGTATTGGGCAAAAATAGTGTTTTACCAGCTTCATCGCTTTTTAGAGATTTATAGTACAAATCGCATTGTTGGTTCAGCAAAGACTAAAACGGCACTTATTTCTAAAATATTGTATCCGTTTTTATTTAAAGTTTTGGATATCCCCCGAGCTGCTCCAGTAAAACCCTGGTGGTGGTCACCGGCTGGCTGCAACTGTAATTCCTGCATAGGTAGATACGTGTATCTACCCCCGCTGGTTTGCCCCGGAGCAAAGGAAAATCGTCATTTTCTACCTCTGCCTGCTGGAGTATCCTCACCGGGAGGAAATTCCCTGAAATTTCTAGGGTCAATTCCCGGTGCGCCGGTCCAATTACCGCAATCTCCGGTATACCTGCTACCACTGCCTGGATGAAGGTAGCCCATACCCCGAAGGAGGTGGGATATTTTTTCACAATGGCTGCCATGCTGCCCATCATACGGGTCGATTGTGCTACCCATTCTTTTTCATCATAAAGCATTCCCAGCAAATATAGCACCGAAGCCATGGTGGCGTTGCCCGAAGGTATAGCACCATCATAAATTTCTTTTTTCCTGACGATCACATCCACCTGTTCCTTCCCGGTGAAAAAGAAAAACCCGGTATCCTGCTCTTTAAATTCGGCCTGGACTTTTTCCACGATCTGCCTTGCTTTTTCCAGGTAACCGGTATTGCCGGTAACATCATGCAGGTCAATAAGTGCCTGGATCGTAAAAGCAAGGTCGTCAAGAAATGCCGGGTACCTTGCCTCTCCTGCTTTATAGGTATGGTATTGAAGTATGTCCTCCCTGCTAAATCGTTCAAGCAGGAACTGCATATTCTTTTCTGCCAGGGCAAGAAAGCGATCTTCCCTGAAAACAGCAAAAGCCCTGGTGAGTGCCGAGTTCATCAGGGAATTCCATCCAAGCAAAATCTTGTCATCAAGCAAAGGCCTTACTCTTTCTTCCCTTTTCTTCAAAAGCTCCAGCTTCCAGCCGCTGATCTTTTTCATCAATTCTGCGATATCCATCCCTTTTTTTTCTGCAAACTGCCCGTAACTGCTGGTCAACCTGAGAATATTTTGATGTTCCCAGTTGCCAACTGCGGTTACATCATAGAGTTCATTGAACAGCGAGGCATCTCCTCCAAGTACCTCCTGGATTTCACCAGGGGTCCACACATAATATTTTCCCTCCACGCCTTCACTGTCGGCATCCAGTGCACTATAGAAACCATATTCCGGTGAAAGGAGTTCTCTTTCCACGAATCCAATGGTATCCATAACAATTTCCTGGTAAAACGGATTGCCTGAAAGTTGGTAGGCTTCTGTGTAAGCGACCAACAGCAGGGCATTATCGTAGAGCATTTTTTCAAAGTGCGGGGCCAGCCATTCTGCATCGGTGGAATATCGTGCAAAGCCTCCCCCAAGCTGGTCGTAGATGCCTCCCATGGCCATTTTATCCAGGCTTAAAAGGGCCTGTTTTGCTGCCGCGTTATCACCGGTATAATAATAATAATGCAGTAGGAAGCGAATGGTGAAAGATTGGGGGAACTTGGGCGCCTTTCCAAATCCTCCGAGCTGGCGATCGGCCGATTTCATGATGCTGGTAAAGGCTTCTTCTGCGAATGCCTTGTGCAACCCATTACCTGAACCGCTGCCATTGGTGATGCCAAAACTATTGGAGTTATTAAGATGTTCGGTTAAATTTTCGGCCTGGCTTTCGATATCCTGTCGTTTATTCCTGTAGGCATCGGAGATAGCCAGCAGCACTTCGGTCCAGGACGACCTGTTGAAAGCCCGCTGCGGGGGGAAGTAAGTTCCTCCATAAAAGGGCCTGAGATCAGGTGTCAAAAATACATTTAATGGCCATCCACCCTGCCCTGTTATGGCCTGGACGGCATCCATATAAATATGATCCAGGTCGGGACGTTCTTCGCGGTCAATTTTGATATTGATGAAATTTTTGTTCATCAACTCCGCCACTTCGGGGTCTTCAAAACTTTCTCTTTCCATTACATGGCACCAGTGACAGGCGGCATAGCCAATACTTACCAGTATCGGCAAATCCTCTCTCCTGGCGCGTTCCAGGGCTTCTTCACCCCAGGGATACCAATCCACCGGGTTATGGGCATGCTGTAATAAATAGGGACTACTCTCCTTGCTTAGACGGTTAGTGTGGTTCATGCAGCAACAAATTACGCAAAATCTGAGCCTGCTAAACCTGGGTCATTGATGGTCTTAAGAAGAATATCGAATTATTTCCTGGTTTTGGTAAGCCCTGAGAGATATTGCTCCAGTGCAGCCACCATGGATGGAGCCTGTGGCTGGGGCGCACGGATATCAAGTGTAAGCCCTGCCTGTTCCACTGCTTTCGAAGTATTGATACCGAAAGCACCGATACGGGTACCATTTTGTGAATAATCAGGAACATTGTCAAACAGGCTTTTTACCCCGCTGGGTGTAAAAAAACAGATGATATCAAAGTTCTGATTCGCCACCAGTGTTTTCACATCATTGCTGATGGTGCGGTACATGAATGGAGTGGCAAAGTCGCAATTGTTATTCTTCAGCCAGTTATAAATTTCATTATCCTGCTGGTTCTCAGAGCAGGGGTAGAGGAACTTTTCGTTGGCCTTATGTTTATTCACCACGTCGAGCATGCTCTTATTGGAACCATCAGCTCCATAAAACACTTTTCTTTTGCGGTACAGGATGAATTTCTGAAGGTATAATGCCACGGCTTCCGTAATACAGAAGTACTTGGTATCCTGTGAAATATTCACTTTCAGCTCTTCACATACCCTGAAAAAATGATCAATGGCATGACGACTGGTAAAAATAACTGCAGTATAAGAGGAGATATCAATTTTCTGCTTTCTGAAATCTTTCGCACTGATGCCTTCGAGGCTGATGAAAGGATGGAACTCAAGATCTACAGAGTATTTCCTGGCAAGCTCAAAGTACGGCGATTTGTCTGTTTCAGGTTTGGGTTGCGTAATCAGGATCTTGCGAACCTGATCAATTGATCCCCCTTTTTTAGCCCCTTGTTTAACCATATTCTCAAGTATGGGATTGCGAATTTAGGTTCCTTGTTCGACAAAATTTAGCAACACCTTGTAAATCAATACTAGAGGTGTTATTTCAAAGGCGCAAAGGTATAGAAAAAAATGAAATTTGTTGACTTTTATCTCATTTCTAACAGGACGATAAGAAATAAAGAACCTGTATAGAAACAAAAAGCCTACTAAAATGAGCGACAATGTAATCACAACTGCATGAAAATCAGGATATGGGAAGGCAAGCATGATAATAAACGGTAATAGCAGGATTCCCAGGATCTTATTTACCCAGAACACGATAAAAATGTACATATCAGTAGCCTGGCTCACGTTGAACAGCCACCCGATCAGTTTAAGAAAGATGAATTTGCCCAGGTAGATCAATGCAATAAAGGAAATGGAGTACAGCATCAGCACCCAGAAATTCAATTGCGTATTGAAATGATAATATTTCGACAGGAATGCCAGGTATGTTCCCCCTACCACAACAAATAAAATGTTCATCAGGAGCGAAGCCAGCGGGGTTTGCAGCAATTGTTCCTTCACCTGCTGCTGCCGCATCGTGATCCTGAAGAAAAGCGACAACAGGTTTGAAATGTATTTGTAAAAAATAATCCTGACCAGAGCGTAGAAAAACAGGATGCCGGCCAGGTAATAGAAGAGACCATCTTCACGGTCCTGTTCCCTTGGCTGTTCCGGGAGTTTTAACCCAGGTTGAAAAAACCGGTAATAGCGGTTCCCCTTTAACTGGAATTGCATGTTTTGCTGTTGCTCCCAGGCAATGGCGGCATTGGCCGAATCGCGGTAATGAGTGATCGAATCCCTTCTTTTAATGGCAAGCACATGAGCAATAGAATCCTGCACCCGTATGGAGTCGGCCCTTTTCAGCGAGTCCATCAGCCGGATTGAATCGGTGCGTCTTAGCAGGTCGGCAGCCTGTTGCAACGAATCCGGCCCCTGCTGGCCCGATGCGGCATCAATACAAAAAAAGGCGGTGAAAAAAAGAAAAATGATGTACCTCAAGCGATTCAATTGGTTGCAAAAATATTATAGCCGTTCCAGTTGGAAAAAGCTATTTTCTGTAGAATCAAAAATAGTTGATATATCCCAGGTGGATCTTTGACTGCCGCAGGTTCAGGGCACCGTCACTTCTTTTACCCACCGCCCACGACAAATTAAAAATCCCTGCTTTCGTTTCAAATGCCATTCCAGCTCCCAGTCCAAGGTAGGTATAGGAAGGAACAGAAGCCAACGACTTGTTTTTCGACCAGCCTCCATCAACAAAGGCAAAGAAATAGGAATTTCTTCCCACCAGGTAACGGTATTCGGCAGTTAACACCGAGTAACCGGATACATATTCCGACTCCTCATCAAATCCACGAAGGGTTTTATATCCACCAACCTGGAATAATTCATTCCTGAAAATGTCCGGGCTTTCCATCCAACCTCCCCTGATACCAGTTTTCACCACGGCAGCCTTGCCCACAGGAAAATAATGAGCGGCTTCAAACTGCAACCGTACCTGGTACGACTGCTTTTTGAGGGAATCATAGAGTGAACTGAATTTAAAGGAAGGATCATTTTCATCAACCAGTTGGGCGATCACATGGTTTTCCCTGACCTTCCTTGTTCCCGTCGTTAATACCAGGTTCAATTCATTTCCCCTCCGTGGGTTAAAGCGATAATCGGTTTTATTCACATCATAAGTTACCCCCAACTGGATAGAGCTGATATCAGCCTGTTCCGGGAGCCTTCGTGAGTTCTTGACCTGGAAAGTGTCAACAGTAAGGAGATTCGAACTCCATGAACGAAGGAATACAGAGCCCGTATTGGATGAACTGATGGCATAGGTAGCTCCAATGCGCAGGTCAATGTTCACGAAAGAAGAATCTTTTTTGAACAGGTCAAAATGAAAGTCCATTCCGAAGGGCGATTTGAAAAGATAAGGATGCTGGTACTGGAGGTTCAGTCTTGGCGACCGCACCTGTATCTGTTGCCAGTTGAGCCCGATCAATTCCCCATTTCCCAGGGCATTGCGCAGGTTGATATTTGCTTCGCCGGTTACCTGCATCTTGCTGCCAGGTGCTGAAGAGGAAGCCGGGAGCAATCCTACCAGCACATTCACCTGGCTGCTTTTCTGGTTGTCGAGGTAAAGATTCAATATGGAACCTGTTCCCAGCAGGGTAAGATCCCAGGGTTTTGTTTCTTTAACATAGGGAAGCTCCGACAACCTGTTGCTGAGGGTTTGAAGTTTCTCTTTCCGGAAAATAGTACCGGGAAGGATGGAAAGATAGCGTTGAAGGAAATCATTACTGATCCTGGCATTACCAAGGTTCCTTACACTGTCGATCTTATACAGCGGCCCTTTTTCAATGGAAAGTTTTCCCGTCAGGAAAGGGCCATCGATGCTAATACTGTCAACACTTACTTTAGCAAATGGATACCCGTTGTTCTCCAGGTATTGAAGGAGGCGGTCATGGTTTTGACTGAATTTGTCCAGGTTAACATTGCGGTTATTGAAATCCTTAAGGTTTATTCCTGCCGCTTCAATAAGCGGGAGAGTGGTCGAGTCAACCAGGATCTCCTTCCACCGGTATTGTTCTCCCAGGTAGATCCAGGCAATGGTTTGAAGTGAATCGGTGAAGGTGCTGTCGATCGATGCACCGATGAATCCTCTTGAATGTAAAACAGAAGGAAGCCGTGCGATATATTGAACAGCTTCGAAGCCGGAACTGAATTGCTGCTGCAGGTCAACCTTACCGGCATTAACCGGTTTATGG
Organism: Bacteroidota bacterium; assembly: GCA_023386855.1. Taxonomy (GTDB): domain Bacteria; phylum Bacteroidota; class Bacteroidia; order Chitinophagales; family Chitinophagaceae; genus Flavitalea. Next base: position 6,619 of record JAEWIW010000248.1, read on the forward strand.
TTATCGGCATCCAGGTATTGCACCTTATGCTGGCACCATAAGCTTTGTGAAAAAAGCAGCGACAGCAATAGCATTAAGACTTGCAGGGTAAAATTAAACCGTAATTTTGCGGCGCGTATACACATGGATTCCGTGGTCTTGGTCGGGTGCTGTAAAATTATACCTGGCTGGTGAAACGGGATCGTTTAAATTCAATATCATGGCAGGCGTTTATTTACATATCCCCTATTGCAGGAAAGCCTGTCACTACTGTAATTTCCATTTTTCCACTTCCCTGCAGACCAAGAACGAATTTGTTGAGGCTTTATTGAAGGAGATCGAATGGCGAAAGGATTATATCGCTGGCCAGCCTATTGATACCATTTATTTTGGAGGAGGCACTCCTTCGCTGCTGGAAATTGATGAACTGGAAAAGATAACCGGGAAATTAAGAAGCCATTACCTGGTCAGTGATGCCGCAGAGATCACGCTTGAGGCAAATCCTGATGATATTACGGGTGAAAAAGTAAGAAATTGGAAAAGCCTTGGAATAAACCGGTTAAGCATGGGTATCCAATCCTTTTATGAAGAAGACCTCCAGTGGATGAACCGTGCGCATGATGCCAGCCAGGCCCTGAACTGTATCGATTTAGCACAAAATAACGGGATTGATAATATCACCATCGACCTGATCTATGGTACACCAACCTTAAGTGATGAGAAGTGGGAAGCCAACCTGGACCGGGCCATTGCATTGGGTATTCCTCATTTATCCTGTTATGCATTGACCGTAGAACCCAGGACGGCGCTGGATGCACTGATCCGCAAGAAGAAGCTTGAAGATGTTGACCCGGAAAAGCAGGCAGGCCAGTTCACCATGCTCATGGAGAAGATGGACGATTCAGGATTTGAGCATTACGAGATCTCGAATTTTGCCAAACCCGGTTACCGTAGCCGGCATAACAGTGCTTACTGGAGCGGGGCGCATTACCTGGGATTGGGTCCATCGGCGCATTCCTTCAATGGAGTTTCAAGGCAATGGAACCTGGCAAACAATGCCCTGTATATAAGTGCAATGAAGAATGAACAGCCGGCAGAGGAAATGGAGTTACTTACCCTGGCGCAACAGGCCAATGAATATATCATGACTGCCTTAAGGACCATGGAGGGGCTTGATCTCGCGGTGTTTGAAGAAAGGTTTGGATTGAAATGGAGGGAGGAGATAGAAAAAAATGTGGACAGGTATATAAAAAGCGGGAAAGTAGAACTGCGGGCTCAGCATCTTGTTTTGAGCCGTGCAGGAAAATTATTTGCCGATGGCATTGCCGCGGATTTGTTTATTTCCTGACCCCGTGGCACGGGGCCGTGCCACGCCCCCGTGCCACGGGGTCTAAATCAAATTCATTTCCACCTCCTTAAAAGCGATCGAAGGTTTTATATTTTCCCATAAAATACGGTAAACAGCCTGTGCGATCGGCATGTCTACCCCCACCTGGCTGTTGATCGCATGAATGCATTTGCTGGCGTAATAGCCTTCAGCCACCATGTTTAGCTCCAGCATGGCTGACCTCACTGAATATCCCTTCCCGATCATATTACCAAAAGTGCGGTTGCGGCTATATAGCGAATAGCAGGTTACCAGCAAATCACCGAGGTAAACAGAAGCCGCGTAATTGGGGCTTTTCTTTTGCGTGAGCTTGTCATCCTTTTCATGTGTTCCCACTTCTATATTCGGTATGCCAAATTTTTGAAGGAAGCTGGCCATTTCATCAGCACAATTCGCGATCAGCACACTTAAAAAATTATCACCATACTCAAGCCCATGAGCAATACCTGCACCCAAAGCATAAATATTCTTCAGGATAGCTGCATATTGAACACCCATTACATCATGGTTGACAATAGTATTGATATAATCATTTTTAAAATCAGCGGCAATGGTTGTAGCCAATGCATCATCGAAGGAAGAAAAAGTGAGGTAGGATAATTTCTCCGAAGAAACTTCTTCTGCATGACA
>JAEWIW010000293.1 GCA_023386855.1 Bacteroidota bacterium
TTTCCAGGTCATAATCCTTTTCAGGTAATGCTTCTTCCTGTAGCCCTTGCAAAGGTTGATGGTTAACGGGTTTTTCGTCCTGCTCTTTATTTTCCCATTCATGCTGGTTGGTTGATTCGCTCATAGTATTTTTTTTTATAAATCTATCCCTGCCTCAAAAGTATACCATGAGTGAAAGGCGGTAAATTAAAGGTATTAATGCTACAGGCTTAAAAGAAAAAAGCTGTTGATTTCACAACAGCTTTTCCTATTCTATATGTAGAAAAAATCAATAATAATCTGATCTCAGTTCAGCATTGGCCTTTTCAGCTTTCTCTGTATCTGCAAAGGACGATAATACATCGGCCTTCTGTTTCATTACACATACGGTATGTTCAAAATGAGCGGATACTTTCCTGTCCTTTGTTCTTACCGTCCACCCATCTTCATCATAGAATACTTCCTTCACACCCAGGTTTACCATGGGCTCAATGGCAATTACAAGCCGCTCCTGCATTTTCATTCCGCTGCCTCTTTTCCCATAATTAGGGACCTGCGGATCTTCATGAAGACTTCTTCCCAGTCCATGACCCACCAGTTCCCTCACTACTCCATAACGATGCTGTCTTTCACAATGGTCCTGGATGGCATAAGCGATATCACCAATACGATTGCCGGCAACCGCTTTTTCAATTCCTTTATAAAGCGACTGCTTTGTAACCTTTAATAATTTGATTGCTTCATCAGGTACATTGCCTATGGCAAATGTATAGGCACTATCGCCATGAAACCCATTTTTATATACCCCGATATCCACTGAAACAATATCTCCATCTTTCAGTGGTGCTGCATTCGGGAATCCATGCACCACCGCATCATTCACCGATATGCAGGTTGCAAACGGAAAACCATTATAATTTTTAAAAGAAGGAATGCCCTGGTTATCCATGATAAATTCTTCTACCAGTTTATCCAGTGCTGAAGTGCTTATGCCGGGCCGGATGGCAGCAGCCACCACGGCATGTGCCTGTCCAACGAGCAAGGCACTATGCCGCATCAGTTCAATTTCTTCTGTTGTTTTATAAAAAACCATCTTGTGTTTTTAAATTGAAAAACCTGGATGCATTGCACCCAGGCCTATTACGAATTCAGCAACCCTTGTTTTAAGAACTACGGGTGCAAATCATTAATTAAATAGAAGAGGATGCAGGCGACACGTTCTGCCTTCCCTGTATTCTTCCGCTCTTCATCAATCCATCGTACTGGCGCATCAGCAGCTGTGTTTCAATTTGCTGAAGGGTATCGAGGATTACACCAACCATGATCAGCAGCGATGTACCTCCAAAGAAAGAGGAGAAGCTGGGCTGAACACCGAGGCGCTGTGCAAAACCGGGAAGGATACCCACAACGGCCAGCAATATTGCGCCGGGAAGCGTGATCTTATCCATTACCGCACCGATATAATCAACCGTAGGCTGACCCGGCTTAACACCCGGGATGAAACCATTGTTTCTTTTCAGGTCGTCAGCGATCTGCTTGGGGTTGAAGATAAGCGCTGTATACAGGAAGGTAAATCCAATTACCATGAAACCATAAATGGCCATGTACCAGAAGTTACTGTGATCACCAAAGATCCTGGCGATACCCTGGGTTGTTTCGAAATTAGACAGTAGGGTTGGAAGGAACATGATGGCCTGTGCAAAGATGATAGGCATTACACCGGAGCTGTTCACCTTCATGGGAAGGAACTGGCGTGCACCACCGAACTGCCTGTTACCAACAATCTGCTTGGCATATTGAACAGGGATTTTTCTTACACCCTGGATCAATACGATCAATCCCATGATGATTGCGATCAGTACTGCGATCTCTATTACGAAGATCAGCAAACCACCGCCACCTCTAGGGATCTTGGCCTGCCATTCCTGCCAGAATGATTGTGGCAGACGGGCAAGGATACCCACCATGATGATCACTGAAGCACCGTTACCCAATCCCTTATCGGTGATCTTTTCACCAAGCCACATTACAAACAGGGTACCTGCAGTAAGAATGATGGTGGTAGACAACCAGAAATAGGGAGAATAGGAAGCAACGATGGCCTCTTTATATCCTGGTGAATTAAGGTATGCAACATAAGCGCTTGCCTGGAGGGCAGCCACTATTACAGTAAGATATCTTGTGTACTGGTTGATCTTTTTTCTTCCGCTCTCACCTTCTTTCTGCAGTTTCTGGAAAGGAGGATAAAGAATGGTCATCAACTGCATAAAGATAGATGCAGAGATATAGGGCATGATACCAAGTGCGAGGATGGAAGCCTGGCTAAAGGCACCACCGGCAAATGCATCGATCAAACCAAGGATACCGCCGCCGCTTGTTGCGTTAGGGTCAATTTTGGTAGGGTCAATACCTGGTAAAACAATGTGCGTACCGAGGCGATACACCGCCAACAGAAGCAGGGTCACCAGGATCTTGCTCCTTAATTCGTCGATACTCCAGATATTCTTAAGCGTTTGTATGAATTTTTTCACGAGCCGCAGCAATTTAAATAGTCCAATCAATCAAAACAGAAACAGGTTTGCCAAGTCGAAGTTCATTCAAAGCTTGCAAACCTGTGTCTCATTATAAACAAGTATAGTTATTGTAGGCAAACATAAAAGTCCCGCAATATAAATAAATTAAGCTTAAAGAATCTCAACTGATCCTCCTGCTGCCTCAATTGCAGATTTTGCCTTCTCACTTACTGCATTCACTTTAAAACTGATCCTGGAAGCCAGTTCACCATTACCCAGTACTTTCACACGATCGGTACGGTTAACCAGTCCGTTCACATACAGGGTGTCAACAGAAAATTCCTGCAGGCCATATTTCTCGATGATCTGTTCGATCTGTCCAAGATTGAAAACTTTATATTCAACACGGTGTGGATTCTTGAATCCACGCTTTGGCAAACGACGCTGTATAGGCATCTGACCACCTTCGTGATGCAGCTTGCTGCTATAACCTGCGCGGCTTTGTCCACCTTTATTACCTTTTGTAGAAGTACCACCTTTACCGGAAGCTTCACCACGGCCAAGGCGTTTCGCTTTATGGGTAGCGCCTTTTGCCGGTTTAATTTCATGTAGTTTCATGTGCTTTGATTTTTACTTACGGGGTATCGCCCCTCGCTTTAAATTAATTAATGCAAAACAGGAATGGGTTAGCCCTTATGCCTGTACATCTTCAACAGTAACCAGGTGTTCCACTTTACGGATCATACCCAGTACCTGAGGAGTCGCTTCCACTTCTTTGGAAGCATTCATTTTATTCAGGCCAAGTGCCTTAAGCGTGAGCTTCTGGCGCTCTGGTCTGTCAATGGCACTTTTAACCTGTGTTATCTTAACCTTTTTCATGTAAATAGTTTGAATAATGATGTCCGGGATGATTATCCGTTGAATACTTTCTTCAGGTTCAGGTTCCTCTGCCTTGCCACGTGAATGGGTTCGCGCAACATAGCCAGTGCGGTTACAGTTGCTTTCACCACGTTATGCGGGTTTGCAGAACCAAGGGATTTAGCCAGAACGTCGGTTACGCCTGCGCTTTCCAGCACAGCACGCATGCTTCCACCGGCGATCACACCAGTACCATGAGCGGCAGGCTTGATCAGCACTTTAGCAGCACCATCCTTGGCGAGCTGGTCGTGTGGAATGGTTCCATGCATGATGGGAACTTTGATCAGGTTCTTCTTGGCATCCTCGATACCTTTAGTAATGGCTTCCTGAACTTCCTTCGCTTTACCAAGCCCATGGCCTACCACACCATTCTCATTACCTACAACCACGAGAGCAGAGAAGCTGAAAGCACGTCCACCTTTTGTTGTTTTCACCACCCTGTTGATAGCAACCACTTTCTCTTTCAACTCCAGGTCACCGGCTTTAACCC
>JAEWIW010000306.1 GCA_023386855.1 Bacteroidota bacterium
CAGTTATACTGTTCAAACAGTTTGCGCATAAAGCCCATCTGCATGGCACCATCATGGTCTAGCGCTACTTTCCAGTGTGTTCTTGCAAAACTCACAGGGTACCTGTTTTCCGTATAAAATTGCCAGATATTATGATTACCATAGGTATGCCCCAGCGCTCCTGAAAGCATGCTCCAGTATGCACATTGCCTGGCATCAAAGTCATCCATCCATCCGTATTTAACTGGGTCGAACTTATTAGGATGATCCTCGTACCTTGGTTCTCCATCAAGGTGGGGTTTAAGTGGCACCATGGCCAGGTGCTTTTGGTTATAGCGATAGTTCCTGGAATCGGAATCATGACCGGTCTGCGACATGTGAAAGTCGATCCAGCCATCATCCTTAAAAAAATCAGAGGAACTTTTTCCCCCCTGTGGATGAAAGGTCGCCAGGTGATTTCCCCCATCACCCTTTTTTAAACCTTCAGCCATTGACCTTATGATCGCTAAATGTTGGGGTTCTTCACAATCCCGGTCGCCTCCCAGTACCCATACCAGTGAAGCATCCTTATACCTGTTACCCAGGTACTCCCCGAAGGCCCTTGCATTCTCCGGTGTAAAAACTTCAGGACCAGTTCCCCATTTTTTATTCCATTTATCGCCCCAGGAAGGAAGCATTGCTACGATAAGGCCCAGGCTGTTGGCAAGCCTTACCACCTTATCTACATGACGGAAATAAGCTTCATTCGGCCTTGCAGGATCTTCGTTATTCAAGGGCAGATCACCATAATAATTGGGCTGGCGCAGACCATCCTGCTCTGCAAGCACTACGGCCTGAATCACGGTAAATCCCTTTGCTGCCCTGTTTTCCAGGTAATACCTGGCCTCTTCTATAGATAAGCGATGGAACAATTCCCATGCTGTATCACCCAGCCAGAAAAAGGGCTTGCCATTTTCATACACCAGGTGCTTTTGATCGGCGCTAACCTTTAATTGTGGTTGGGCGTGTAAGCCAATACAGGAGGCCAACACCAGTAAAAAAAAGTATCTCATGGGAATAATTTAAAGATGAAAGGAAATTATTCTCCTTCCATCTGGCTGATGATTCCATTGACCTCATCCTCTGCATTTTTTAATCTTTCCTTGCACAAGCGGATAAGCTCGGATGCCCTTTTCACTTTAAGGGCCAGCTGGTCCACTGATACCGATTCATTCTCGATCTCAAGAGCGATCTGCTGCAATTCTGCATAAGCCTGCTCATAGGTCAAATTCGTTTCCATTATATGTTTTATTTGAGGTAACAGTAGCTCCAATTTCCCTTCCTGATAAAATTATTGAAATATCCTTCCCTTCTTTGATTTTGGCCCCATCCGTTTCAATCACATCTCCCACTTTTACCATGGCAAACCCTTTCTTTAAAATATTCAGGGGCGACATCATCCTGAACAAGGTAAGGTAATGAGCCAGGTATCCCTGTTGGTTTTTGACCAGTCGCAAAGAAAGGCTGCCCATTTGTTTTTGCATTAAACTTAGATCCTTTTCATGATGTGATAAGATCACCAGGGGTTTGTTGCTTAATGAAGATGAAAGGGAAGCAAGCTTTTTTTGCCTTAGCGCAAGATGCGCGGGCAACTGGAGGGTAAAACTGTTTTGTACCCTGTACAGGTCTTTTTGGAGGAAGGAAATCATTTGTTGGGAACGGATAATGATCCTTTGTTTGATGGCATCCATTTCGGAATCAAAGGCCCTGTTGTGTGCAATGATGAATTCCGCAGCCTTGGTAGGTGCCGTGGTTGAAGTGTGCGCCATCATATCCACGATGGTCTGGTTCTTCTGGTGCCCCAGGCCGGTAATGACAGGGATAGGGAATTTTGCCACAATCTTTCCAAGTTCATACTGGTCAAAGATCAGGAAATCGGTTTGGGATCCACCTCCCCGGATGATGACTACCGCATCATAAGGCTTCCCGGAATGGTATATTTCAAGCAATTTACTCCTGATGGCTGCCGCATTGACCTCACCCTGCACAAACGTATAGTAACCATCCACCCGGAACCGGTATCCAAATGAATTATTGTCGAGGGTATACCTGAAATCCTCGTAACCCGCGGCTGATCTTGAACTGATTACGGCAATCTGCTGAAGCACCCTTGGCAGGTGCAATTGGTTATTCCTGGTCAGGTACCTGTTGCCGGATTTTGAAATAAAATCAGCGCATTCCACCAGCAGCCTTTCAAGTGTTTTTTGTTTTTGCAGTTCAAGTGCACCAATGGTATACTGTGGATCTATATCCTGCAAACACAATTTCATCCCGTAAACCGGGTGGAAGTCGACCGTGACCTTCAATAGCACTTCAATTCCATTCCTGAATTTTTCGCCTGTAATTTTTTCAAAATTCCTGATCCTCTCCACCCCTTCTTTCCATGCCACGCAAGCTACCCGCGAGATAATATCGGACTTGCCCGGTGGTTTCTCCACGCATTCGAAGAACCAGTGTCCTTTTTGCTGCTGGTAGCTGCAATTGGTGATTTCTGCCAACACCCAGTAGGTATGGCTGCCAAAGACCTGTTGAAGGGTATTGCCAATTTTTGCCGTGAGGTCTGATAATTTTATATAAGCCATTGATGACATAAGGAATTCAATTTACTAACAAGCGTTAAGTTTTTTATGCGATACCTTTATTTTGCTAATCAAAAATATTCAGGTCGATTCTTATGAAAAGAACAATTATAACAGGAACAGGCAGTTTTATTCCCCCCGTAGTTAGGAAAAACAGCGATTTTTTAAAGCAGCCTTTTTATACAGAAAAGATGGAACACATTAACCTGGATGCTTCCATTATAGTTGAAAAATTCCGGAAAATCACAGGTATCGAAGAAAGAAGATATGTAGATGGGAAAATGAACACTTCGGATATTGCCACCATTGCAGCACAAAATGCGATAACGGATAGTGGCATAGACCCCGAAACACTCGACATGATCGTAGTGGCCCAGAACTTTGGGAACGTCATCAATAATACCATTCAAACCGATGTGGTTCCTTCCATTGCCAGCAGGGTAAAGCATAACCTTGGCCTGAAAAACCCTTCCTGCGTGGCTTATGACGTGCTCTTTGGCTGCCCCGGCTGGATCCAGGGGGTAATCCAGGCCGAAGCTTATTTCAGGGCAGGCCTGGCTAAAAAAGCGCTCATCATAGGTGCTGAAACATTATCCAGGGTTATTGATGTATTCGATCGCGACAGTATGATCTTTAGTGACGGTGCCGGTGCTACCGTTCTGGAATATAAGGACACGGAAGAAAATGGCAGCGGTCTGCTTTCTTTCAGCGCGGTAAGCCATTGTACCGAAGAAGCCTACTATATCAATATGGGTCCGTCTTTTGGACCTGATACTGACAGCAGCATACGTTATATTAAAATGAAAGGTCGAAAAGTATATGAATATGCATTGAAGCATGTTCCTGAAGCCATGAAGCAATGTCTTGACCAGAGCGGGATTCCTATCGATTCACTTAAAAAGATCTTCATTCACCAGGCCAATGAAAAAATGGATGAAGCAATTATACAGGCGATGTATAAATTATATGACCTTGAAGCCCCGGCAGGCATCATGCCAATGAGCATACATTACCTGGGTAACAGTTCAGTGGCTACAGTTCCTACATTATATGACCTTGTATTAAAAGGGAAAGATGAGGGACATACCGTAGAACCCGGCGATATTATTATGTTTGCTTCCGTTGGTGCCGGTATGAACATAAACGCATTTTCCTACAGGGTATAAATGAAGATGCAGGAAGAATGAAGAATAATTCTTCCTGCATCATTTAATGTTTTAACTGATGCCTGTAGCCATCGTTTTTAATTGATGGGTGAACCCATACCCGCTATTAGTTACAATATCCCAACAGGTAATAAATAATAATAAATACAAGGATAGTACCCAGGCAGCCTCCGCCAAATTTTTTTGCGCCATAACCCGCGATAATTGCTTTTAGCCAGTTTTGCATATCAGTTATTTTCTTTTCTCTCTAAAAATCATGTGCCATGATGCTTGTTATCAGCCTTCATTTATAGGCACAGTGTTTTCCTGGCTTCCCTTCCGGTAAAAAACATAAATCAGCCCGATGATCATTGCATAGGCTACAT
>JAEWIW010000385.1 GCA_023386855.1 Bacteroidota bacterium
GGTTTTTTATAGTTCAACAGCATCCATCCGGTAAACCTGCTATTACGGTGATCAGCTGGTCCATCCGGAAGATATAATGGATAATCACCAAAGGCAGTATTGGAATATAACACACCATCTTCATCAAAGCCCGCAGGCCATAGTCCATTCCTTCTTTCGAAATTATTTTTAACCCCAACTACAAGGGTAGAAACATGCCAATAGTTATTCCATTTATCCTGGAAGGTAGCACCATGACCTGCACCCCTGATAAAACCTCCCGGTTTATAGCTAAAAGGATTGTGTGCCTGGTTTGTAAATGGCCCCAAAGGATGATCCGATACAACTACACCATCGGCATAGCCGCTAAATTCTGTTCCAGGAGCACCATACTGTAAATAATATTTGTCATTATGTTTGGTCATCCATGCCCCTTCTGTAAAAGGTTCGAGAAAGGTATTGTCCAGGTATTCACCAAACCGTTGCCAGCCATATTTTTCATATTCAAGATGAAACAGTTCTTTTCTTTCGCCTATAGGCTGCAGTGTTTTTTTATCTACTTCTATTCCATAAAGAGGATAAACATTACTGCTGCCCCAATAGAGATATAACCTGTGATCATCATCTTCAAAGAATGCAGGATCCCATGCGCCAATTTGAAAAGGTTCCACTGCTTCTTTCCACTTGTTGGCTTTTGGATCAGTGCTCATCCAGATAGGGAAATTTTTTTCCTGGGTTGATCCAAATACAAAGAGGGTATCACCCATTACCCAAACGGCAGGGGCGCATAACTCATCGTATACTTTATGCCATGGCTTTAAAAATTTCCTGCTGATAAAATTCCAATGCAAAAGATCCGGGCTCCACCAATAACCCCACTGGTTGGTAGAAAAAAGATAGTAATCATCCTTAAACCTTACAATAACGGGATCCGCTGTTGCCCTGTGTCGTCCCCATTCAGAAAAATTGGGGATAGGCGTATAACCATAATCCAGGTTCATGGGGTTGCAATAGGTGAGTGCATTATTTTTTGGATGCTGTGCATGAAGTTCTGTGAAAAGAAATGAAATGAACAGCAGCAGGAATGGAATTTGTTTCATTAAAAAAGAAGTTCCTTAAAGTTAATCGAATCCATACGTAAAGGTTTACGTAGATTTAATAAATAAAGCATCGACCATGAATACCATGAATTCAAAGAATTTTGAAATAGTTGTAGACGGCGTGCCTCATATGATCAAGGCCACTGCTTTTTCTTTCAACGATGAAACAAGGTTTAATGTACAATACAATGGTTCGGAAGAAATATTATTTGTCTGGGATTCATCCCTTAAAAGGCTTTCAGCCGTAGGAGATGAATCTATTAATCTTCCGGATGCAGTGGAAGTGGAAATTGCCGCCAAGCTTCAGTCATGGGTTCAGTAATTACAGGTCAGGGGCATTAAATGTATCGCCCTGCGACATATCTCCTGTTTCAAAACCTTTTTTAAACCAGTACATTCTTTGTGCTGAAGTTCCATGCGTAAAGGCATCAGGAGTGACGCGTCCCTGTGCTTCGCGTTGAAGCCGGTCGTCTCCAATGGCATTGGCAGCATTTAATGCTTCTTCGATATCCCCTTCTTCAAGAATATTTTTCATTTTCTGTGCATGGTTTGCCCATACCCCTGCAAGGAAATCGGCCTGCAATTCCATTTTAACGGAAAGTCGATTGTATTCTTCCTGTCCCATGGATTGTCTTGCCCTGGCCAGTTTTTCTGAAGTGCCTAACAGCGTTTGTATATGGTGGCCTACTTCATGGGCTACCACGTAGGCCATGGCAAAATCGCCAGGAGCCTTGAACCTGTTCTGGAGTTCTTCATAAAACGACAAATCAATATAGAGCTTTTGGTCGGCCGGGCAATAGAATGGTCCTGTTTGTGCGCTGGCAGTACCGCATCCCGATTGAACTGCATCGCGGAAAAGCACCAGTGTAGGCTCCGGGTAATCCTGGCCGCTTTGTGAGAATATCTGGTTCCATACATCTTCAGTATCTGCAAGTACCACTTTTACAAACTCAGCACGCTGATCTTCAGCAGCCTGTTCTTCAGCTGACATTTGACGTTGTTGGGTGGGAAGCTGCTGGATAACGGATGGATCCACGTCGCCACCAAGAAACATATTTACAAGCAATGCGATCAAACCAATGATGCCGCCGCCCACTGCGAATCCCCCGGCGCCGATGCCCCTGCGGTCATCAACATTGGTGCTTTGCCTTCTACCTTGCCATAACATAGTTAAAAGTTTAAATGAATTTACTGAAAGCAGCTGTTGTAAAAAATATGCCTGAATAGAAAAGCAATTTTGGGTATATAAAATAAAAATGCCGGTCTGTACAGACCGGCCTTCATTATGATTTGATCAGCTTTATTTTTTCTCCAAAAGTTGGAAGAACTGGTCGAGCTGAGGCTGGATAACGATCCTGGTGCGGCGGTTTGAAGCACGTCCCTGAACTGAATCGTTGTCAGTAACCGGGGAGTATTCACCTTTACCACCAGCGGTCATTCTTACAGGATCAATTTTATAATTGTTCTGAAGGATCCTTGTAACCGCAGTTGCGCGAAGTACACTGAGATCCCAGTTATCCTTGATACAGTTGCTGCTGATAGGTACATTATCGGTATGACCTTCTACCAGGAAGTGAATGTCAGGATTTGCATTCAACACCTGGGCAACTTTACCCAGAACGGTTTTGGCCTTATCAGTAACCACGTAGCTTCCGCTCTTGAACAGCATTTTATCAGAGATAGAAATAAATACTACACCCTTTTCTACTTTGATTTCAACATCCTGGTCATTAACGTCGTTAAGTGCTCCCTTAAGATTCATTACCAGTGCCATGTTCAATGAATCCTTCCTGGCCATTGCAGACTGCAGGTCCTGGATATAAGCATCTTTAGCACCGATATTTTCAAGCGATTTCTTTACGCTTTCAGCTTGTGTGGCAGAAAGAACAGAAAGATCTTTTAACTGTGTCAACACGGTAGTGTTGTTTTCTTTAAGGAAAGCCAGTTGTTTATTCAATGCATCAATCTCTGATTCCAGTTGTGCTCTTTTACGGGCACTTTCAGCTCCTGCATCCTCGCAGTTTTTTAGGTCGTTCTGCAACTTGGTAGTTTGTGCAGTCAGTTCCTGGTAACGGACTTGTTCAGCCTTAAATTTTTTCTTACTTACACAGGAAAACATCAGGATAGATATCATTCCCAGCATCAGGTAGTTTGTCAGTTTCATAGAAAAAACAATGTTTTGAAAATAAATGAGGCACTAAAGATATAGTATCCAACCATTCAACAGCAATACAAACCGTTTATTGGATATTTATTTAGACTTTTTTAATAAAAAAAAGAAGGATCGCAAAAAACGATCCTTCCTGTTCGCATATATAGATCATCACCTGGAGGAATCCCTGGCCGAATCGGCCCCCGGGTTGGTTCTCAAGCCTGGTGAATCCGCTGTATTTGTATCAAGCCCTGCTCCTTCTCCCATATTAGTAGCGTCTGAGGGAGCTTCCGGGTTTACTCCATTATTAGGAAGCACATTCGTAGAATCCACGTATTCCGCATCTTTATTGCCTCCAGGTCCACACGATGCCAAAAGGGCTGTGGATAGGACTATTGCTAAAATCCTTTTCATATTAATTGGTTTTTGATCAGGAATAGATTTTAAAGCCCATGACGTATCATGAGCTTTAATTTTTTATCGAAGGCTGTCGGGCCTTGCTGTGGTAGTGTCTGTTCCACTCATCATGGTTGTATCACTGGTATTACCCATGTTGTTATTCATGGTATCAGTGGTAGTGGTGGTTGGAGTGGAAGTATCACTTCCTGTTGTTTCTTCCGGAGTATCACAGCTCCATAGCGATAATGCCAGGACTGCAATGAATAAAATGCCTTTCATAGATGCTTTTTTTAATTTGGTTTTAATATTATTGCTAACAACTCTATTCAACTACCTTGCCACGGCTATATTTCCAGCATAGGGAGTGCATTGTAGCCGCTTTTCCTCACCATTATGTTGCGGCATTAAAGCTTGAAAGTGTTATCGTGCGGAATCCGTTGCATTTTCAGGAACGATAACAGAATCGTTCTGGATCTGCATACTATCCGGAACAGCATCGGAAGGCGGCTGAACCTCACTCTCATTATGATCTCTTACATCTGAATCTGTGCGGTTTTCAGAGGAGTCAGCACAGGCAAAAAAGGTAAATGCAGAAATGGCTATGATAAATAGTTTTTTCATAGTTTTTCCGGGAAGAATAAAATTGTTATGCCACGCTGCCCTGTCATCAGGAAACAGGATCCTGGCCTGGCTTACCGGCAGTTTTTATCTCTTTATGGGGCGAAGTTTCAATATTGGGGTCGTCATTGCTATTTGCATTTTGAAGGGTGGGATGGCCATACTCATTAGCATAAACCTTTAACAGCAGTATGAAAAGGGAAATAAGAATTGGTCCGAAGATCAATCCAATAAATCCAAAGAGGTTAACGCCGATAATCACGCCGAATATGGTGATAAGAGGGTGAACATCACCAAGTCTTTTCTGTAGCCAGAACCGGAAGATATTGTCCACACTGCCGATAATGGCCAATCCAAAAATAAGTGTAATAATGCCTTTGGCTGTTTCATTATTGGCAAGAAGTAACAGGCTGAGTGGAATATAGGCCAATGCAGCGCCTACTACAGGAAGCATAGCAGTGATACAGGTGATGACAAACCAGAAAAGTGGTTCCGGAACACCGATGATAAGATAGCCTATCAGCCCAACAACACCCTGCGCAAGGGCGATAAGCGGAATGCCAATAGCATTTGACAACACGAGTTTGTTCATGTCCTTTCTTAACATCAATGCATTTTCATCTTTCAAAGGCATCCACTCATACACACTGGATTCCATTTGTCTTGCCTGGGTCAGCATAAAATAGAGGATGAAGTACATAACTATGATCCCCACAAGAGAATTCAAGGTAGCCCCTAGCACCTGAGGGAGGGTTTGGGCTCCCCAGTTGGTAAGCTTTCCAATATTGGCATCTGTCATAATACTGATACCATACAGTGTTTCATATTTTTTTATAAACTGTTGGATAGTCTGCAGTACTTCATTGGTATGTTCAATGGCATAGCCAACTTTTCCCGCCATCATATTTACCAATACCATGATGGGAAGAAGAATAACCAGAAAGGATAGCAGCATAAGCAGGCCTGCAGTAAGTGATTTCTTCCATTTATACTTACCGGTAAGAATGAACTGGTATTTCCGCATGAGTACGAAAAGCGTATATGCGCCAAGGAATGCAGGGATAAAGGTTTTCATTTCCCTGAACAATACAATACTCAGCAAAATGATAATTATGATGAGAAATACTTGCCGAACAATTGTATTGGGAATGAACTTCATGCTTTGCTGTTTATCTGCTTTACTAATGTATTATATTTTGAACTTTTTCCATTTTCCTCTTTTAAATACCATAATGCCTGCAATAGCAATGGCGGTTTCCGCAACCGGGATGGCAATGAAAACACCTGTAGGTCCCAATTTCATTACAATGGCCAGGATATAGGCCAGTGGAATCTGGAAACACCAGAAGCCGAACAGGTTCAGTAGTGTGGGTGTAATGGTATCGCCTGCTCCATTGAAGGCCTGTGGGATCACCATTCCATAGGCATAGAATATATAGCCGACTGCAATGAAGCGAAGACCCTGTACACCATAAGCAACCACTGCTGCATCTTTTGAAAACAAACCGATTATAGGGTGAGCAAAAACAATGAATAAAATGGAGATAAATCCAAGAAAGATCATGTTAAGAAAGCCTGCCCTCCATACCGATTTTTCTGCTCTTTGGGGGTACCCGGCACCCAGGTTTTGCCCAACCAGGGTAGCTGCGGCATTCGCCATTCCCCAGGCCGGCAGTATGGCAAACACAATAATGCGTAATGCAATAGTGTGGCCGCTTACAGCTTCACTATGAAACTCTGCAATGATCCTTCCTAAAAAGATCCAGCTACAGGAAGCAATGAAGAATTGCAAGGTTCCTCCAACCGATGTTTTCAATATTTTTTTTATGATGTCCACTCGCGGAGCCAGGTGTTTTTTCATTACAGGCAATAGCCTGTTACCCTTTACAAGGTGGTATACCTGGTATACCACACCACTGCCTCTTCCAATAGTGGTAGCTATTGCCGCTCCGGTCAAACCCAGTTCAGGAAAAGGTCCCAGGCCTAGAATCAATGAAGGGCAAAGAATGATGTTAATACCATTTGCAATCCATAAACTCCGCATGGCAATGGCAGCATTACCTACTCCACGAAAAACACCATTGATCAGGAACAACATCATAATAACGATATTGCCGGTAAGCATGATCTTCGTATAGGCATGACCGATATGAACTGCTTCTTTTTCAGCACCCATGATCTCCAGTATCTCTCTTGAATAAAACAGACCTGCGATGCTTATAAGTATGCTGATGAATATTCCAATATAAATTGTTTGAATCCCGGTATGTGCTGCGCCATCATGATCTTTTTCACCTGTTCTTCTTGCAACGATCGCTGTGGCCGACATGCTGATGCCAATAGCAATGGTATACACCAGCGTCAGGACAAGTTCAGTCAATCCCACTGTAGCTATGGCATGTTTGCCCTGGGTGCTGACGAAAAAGGCGTCCACTACCGCAAACAGCGATTCCATGGCCATTTCAAGTATCATGGGAACCGCAAGAAGAAAAATGGCTTTATCAATGCTACCTGAAGTAAAGTCCTGCTCCTTACCCTGTAAAGCTTCTTTGAATAAGGAAATGTAATAAGCCGGTTTCCTGCTCCTGGCCAAAGGCATAGTTGGTTGATGTTATGGGAGCATGAAACTACAATATCCCTTTCATTTAACCCTGATTGCTGCGATTTGATTGAAATGCCGAAGCGAACCAGGTTCAACAAATTCAACATCTCCACCATTGAGCAATACCATTTCAATGGCATCATCGACTGCATCCTTGATATAAAAGCCGCTGGTAGTTCCTGTTATCATGATCTGGTCGGCCGTAGCACCATGCTGTGCGGGGCAGCTATAATCTTTTTCTACAATGAGAAGCCGGCAATTGTTCCTGTAGGCTTCCGTCCATACTTCTTCCATTCCGCAAGCCAGCAAGCTTGCGCTGAAAGCTGCTTCTACACGCATCAACAGGCTTTGGACAAATACCTGTTTCCATTGATCAAGGTGTGGGCTTAGTACCGCCGCCACCTGTCGTTCATTGAGCACATCAAATTCTCCAACAATAAACCGGATGATGGAAGGAAGGGAGTTGCTGATCTTTTTAAATCCTGAAACAATATTTTCCTTGCCTAGAACAAATATGGGAAAGGGATGATCAGAGAGGATGCCTGGGATACATTCATCTGTAAGCAGGAGAAATTTTTCTACAAGAATCTGCCTTTGCTTTTCCATATCCACAATTGCAGGAAGGTCACCAAGTTTGTGCCGAAGGTGTGAAAATGAATTCGTCCTTATCCTGGAAAGCTGTCCTTCTTCAAAAACATAGAAGCTGCTATGCTGTTCGGCCACATGAAGCACGAGGAATTTTCTTTGCTCTTTCTTGCTGAGTACAAGGTCGCGGATTTCAAAGGAATCATCAATAATGGATTTTTCCGTTACCTCGATATTCAGGTAATAGGTCTTTTGAATGTTTTCCGAAACATACAATGCCAGGCTTTTTTTATAAGAATTGTAGTTGACATTCCTGATGGCAGCCTGGAGTTTTTCAACCAGGGGCATAGCTTTCTCCGATGGGTATTCCTGTACCAATTGCCTTTCAATCCGCTGCTGGTGCGCCTTTAGCTTTTGTTCAAGTTCATTTCGGCCGGATAATTTAGGTTCAAAATTTATGACAAGGGAGATGCATGGAATGTGGTTGACGTTGGTCAAAATTTCCTGTAACTGGAGATCCAGGATCTGTTTCATGATATGGGTTTATAGCAGTTAAGGGATTGAGCGATATCCTCTTTTTACAGCAATTTTTATTTTATATTAGTTATATCATCTCCACGCTCTTCAATTCATCTTATGACCCCCGCGAAACAAAGTTTAGATGTGGCCCTTAAATACATCCAACTGGTTTTATTTGGAGGTCTGCTCCTGTATTTTGGTAATACACTTTTTGTACCAATGCTTTTTGGATTACTGGTCGCCGTTGTCATGTACCCCATGTGCAAGTGGCTTGAGATCAAAGGCTGGAATCGTGCGATGGCAGTAACGGCAAGCCTGGCCCCTGTTTTTTTATTATTTATTGCACTGGTTTGGATACTGGTGATACAGATGAATATGTTCAGGTCCGATCTTCCCCTGCTGGAACAAAGATTTGAACTGGCGCAGATCGAATTCCAGCAATGGCTCAAGCAGCGGTTCAATGCCGACACCAACCTGCAGGTAAAATGGAGAGAAGATATCTTGAAGAACCTGGTGTCAAACCTGGGCAATTGGATATCACTTTCGCTGAGTGCCATCGCCAACACCCTTTTTATGCTGCTGATTATACCGGTGTTTGCTGCCTTGTTCCTGTTCAACCGTAACCAATTCATGCTTTTTCTCGATAAAATAGTTGGTCACCGGTTTGAAGCATCATTGCATAAAATAACTGGTGAGATCATCCATACATATT
>JAEWIW010000389.1 GCA_023386855.1 Bacteroidota bacterium
GATGTAGAGCGTGCATTGGTTCTTATACCTGACAAATGACTGGTCGCCGAGGCAATGCCCGGTACAAACTCCGCCGCCAGCACTTCCAGGTATTTGGCAAATCCCTCGGCCAGCCAAAGATGATTCCAGGTGGAAAAAGTTACTTTATCTCCAAACCACTGGTGGCCCAGTTCATGGGCGATAACACCCCAACTGGTAAGTGACCCGGCACCCATGGCTGAGAAACTCTGGTGCTCCATTCCCCCACCCCATCCAAACTCGTAGTATCCATGTTTTTCATTTTTAAAAGGATAATCGCTCCAAACATTGCTGAAGGCAGTAAGCTCCAGCATGGATTTGTCAAGCGTAGTCAAAATGGTATTATAATTGTTGGTGGTTCTTGTAGGAAAAAGAAAATACCATACAGGAACATTCGTTCCCCCGATGTTGACTGTACCACGATCAAAAATTCTATACTTCGCAATACCTAGTGCAACCAGGTAAGATGGTATCGAATACTGGAGCTTGTAACTAAATGTTCTATAGCCTGAACTCACATAACTGGAATCGATAAATTTGCCGTTAGTAGCCACACGAAATCCATTAGGCACAGAAACATTGATATCCATGCTATCAATCCTGTCTTGCATATCGGCCTTACAGGGCCACCAGTCTTTATCTTCATAGGATTCTGAAAGAGTATATATATAATTATTACCCTTTGAATCGGTTTTTTTCTGGTAGCCCTCGGCCTGGCCATTTACAGCAGGAGGTGCACCGGAATAACTGATCTCAACAGAATCAATTGTGTTGATGGGAATACTTACTGGAAGCGAAATATTAAGGATGTTCACATTACCCGTTGTAGGAAAAGATTTTGACACTACTGCTCCATGGTATCTGACAACCAGGCCGGAATTATTGAATGAACTTTTATTCAGGTCGAAGTTAATGTTCGAAACAAAGTTTTGCGTGGTGAGAAATTTAATGGTGATCACACCGGCAATATTTTTTGTTGCATCCGGGTTGATGGTCCAGTTGCATCGCTGGTAGATAACATTAATATTGGCGCCTGTTCCTGAATTGCCTGTAGTAGCAATACCTGTAGGAGAAAAAAAGGCAGCAGGATGGTGTTTGTATTTTTTTAAAGGCGAATGCCTGTCTCTTGCATTGACTGGTAAAGAACTGGATACAGCAAGGCATAGAAACAACAAGACAAGCATCGGGGATACCGATATTGGATTCATTGTTTTTCTGGTTAGGATTTGGGTGGTTAGGTCCTAAAACGAAAACAAAAAATCAATATTGTTTTTTTATAAAATAAATATAACCCCCTAGGTTCTTTTAGTAGTTGAACCCCTCAATCATTAGTAACTCTCCTATAGGTTTGTAGTAATAACACTATGAATAGGATTATACCTTGAAACTGTCAACCTCGCGGTAAGCATTGATCAGCTTCATTTCACCATCTTTTCCTTCGAATGCATTTCCATGTTCCATCCCGAGTATGCCTTTATATCCTTTCTGATGGATATGCCTGAAAATATTTTTATAATTGATTTCCCCGGTTGTTGGCTCTTTTCTTCCAGGGTTATCACCAATCTGGAAATAAGCGACTTCTTCCCATGCTTCATCAATAAAGGGAATGATATTACCGACCTGTATCTGGGCATGATAAATATCATAAAGGATCTTGCAGGATGGACTGGCTACTGCTTTACATACAAGGTATCCCTGGGGAACATTAGTAAGAAAAAGATTGGGATGATCCCTGAAATTAAGCGGCTCCAGTACCATTACCAGTCCATGTGGCTCAATGATCTCGGATGCCCGCTTTAATGTATCAACAACATACGCTGTTTGAAAATCAGGATTGATATTATTGGTGCATACTCCAGGCACTACTGTCATCCATTTGGCATTGCAACGTTTCGCCACTTCAATGGATTCCTTTATTTCTTTAAGGAACTGTTCATGCTTTGATTTATCCCTTCCTGTTAGTGTTGGCTTGCTCCAGTCGATATTATGTGCAACGAATACTCCCATCCGCATGCCCATTTTAGCCAGGGTATCGCCGATAAGTTTCTGTTCTGCCACGTCACGACCGCGCATTCCGTTGTCTTCGATAGACCTGAAGCCCATATCATAAGCGAACTTTATCTGGTCGATAAAATTCTTTCCTGCACTCTGGCCGAACATACCATCATGAATCGCATAATCGAGCTGAAATGTTTTTTCTGCTGAAACATTTTTCGCGGTTGTCAATCCCTCTCCGGCTGCCTGCACACCAAGCCCGGTCATTACACCTGCACCTGCAAGTACTGATTGCTGCATGAACTTCCTTCTTTGCATATGGGTTTACGATTTTTCTATGAAAATGGAAACTAAGAAAAAATTTAATTCTTACATGCATATCTTCAGTAATTCGTACGGGTTGTATTTTTTATTAAATTGAACACTCTCAACTGATTCATGTGAAAAAGAAGATCATTTCGTCCTTATTGATGTTAAGTGTAGTAGTATCGTTTGCACAAACCAGCGATACCGCTTTCCATTCCTATGAACAGAAAGTTCCCGGAACCAGCATTAGCTTTACTATGAACCCTATTCCTGCAGGCGATTTTGAAATGGGCGCTTTGGCCTCTGAAAAGGGCTACAGGGAAGGTGAAGGGCCTCAACATACAGTATCTGTTTCTGCCTTCTGGATGGCAACGCATGAAGTTACGCACGACCAGTTCCTTCAGTATTTCAATGATGAGAGCATCAGCAGGAATTCTGATGTGGACGCGGTAACAAGGCCAACACCACAGTATATTGACCTGAGCTGGGGAATGGGCAAGCAGGGGGGATATCCCTTTAACAGCATGTCGCAACTGACTGCTTTAATGTATTGCCAGTGGTTATACAAAAAAACCGGTATCTTTTACAGGCTTCCTACAGAAGCGGAATGGGAGTATGCCTGCAGGGCCGGAACCAAAACCACTTACTTTTTTGGAGATGATGTTTCAAGACTTGGCGATTATGCATGGTATGCTGCGAACAGTGAAAACAAATACCATAAGGTAGGCCAGAAAAAACCAAATGCCTGGGGACTCTATGATATGCTGGGAAATGTTGCAGAATGGACGCTTGATCAATATGATCCTGCATTTTATGGAAACCTGGAAAACAATAGCAAGGACCCCCTGAATGTGCCTGTAAAAAAATATCCCAGAGTAGTAAGAGGCGGAGGATATAATGATGAAGTTGTATCCATGCGAAGTGGAGCAAGATCATGGTCGGTTTCTGCATGGAATAAAAGAGATCCGCAGGTTCCCAAGAGTAAGTGGTGGCTGACAGATGCAGCATCTGTTGGATTCAGGATCGTAAGGCCGGTAAAACAACCCAGCGCTGAAGAAGCAAAAACATTTTATGAAAAATTTCTTTCACGATAAATCTTAACCTCTCAATACAAGCTTATGAACAATTTCAACAAACCGGGCAGAAGGGATTTTGTAAAACAGACATCACTACTTGCCGGTGGACTAATCGCAGCTCCCTTGTTTTCCCAGGCTAATTTTTTCTCTGGTTCCAGTGATGTAATTAAAGTTGCATTGATTGGTTGCGGCGGAAGGGGCACCGGTGCTGCAATGCAGGCCATGCTCAGCAAACAGAATGTAAAGCTGGTTGCCATGGCAGATGCCTTCCGCGACAGGCTCGACAGCTGCTACAAGACCCTGACAGCCGATGATATTTCCGACTGGTCAGGATCGGATGGAAATATAAAAGATAAGATCGCGGTTCCTGAAGAAAATAAATTCATAGGATTTGATGCCTACCAGAAAGCTATTCCATTGGCTGACGTAGTGATCCTGGCAACGCCCCCCGGTTTCAGGCCCATTCATTTCGAAGAAGCAGTTAAACAGGGTAAACATATATTCATGGAAAAGCCTGTAGCCACTGATCCTGCAGGTGTAAAGAAAGTACTTGAAGCAGCAGCCATAGCAAAACAGAAAAAACTCAATGTTGTGGTAGGACTGCAGCGACACTACCAGAATTCATACAGGGAGCTGTATAAAAGAAAAGATCTTATCGGCGACATCACTTCAGCTCAGGCATGGTGGAATAATGATGGTGTATGGGTGAATAAACGCAAATACAACCAGACAGAAATGGAATACCAGATGAGAAACTGGTACTATTTCGTATGGCTCTGCGGCGATCATATCACTGAACAGCATATCCATAACATCGATGTCATCAACTGGTTCAAGAATGGATATCCTGTTAAAGCACAGGGAATGGGTGGACGACAGGTAAGAAAAGGAAAGGACTATGGTGAGATCTTTGATCATCACTACGTTGAATTCACTTATGCTGATGGATCCATATTAAACAGCCAGTGCCGCCATATCCCTGGCACCATGAGTAAAGTGGATGAACTGCTTATCGGAACCAAAGGAAAGATCATGTGCGGAGCAGGTACCATTACTGACTATAAAGGCAAATCACTGTACCAGTTCAACAGGGATACAGAAAATAATCCATATCAAACAGAACACGATGAACTTTTCGCAGCCATTGCAAAAGGTGAATATAAGTTCAATGATGCCGAGAATGGTGCAAGAAGTACTATGACCTCCATTCTGGGCCGTATGGCAACCTATAGCGGCCAGGTGATTGAATTTGACAAGGCATTGAATTCAGGATTGGACCTACATCCAAAATCCTACGACTGGAATGTTATGCCACCGAATGTTCCTGATGAAGAAGGCTATTATGCCATTGCCACCCCGGGCGTAACCAAATATGTTTAGAAGCGCGCCAGGCGTAACGAAATATGTTTAGAAGCGCCAAGGCTAACGAAATGTTTTTAAAGCGACAGGTTTAACCAATCTGTTTAGCAGGTTTTTTATAGTATCATAGCCACGCTAAGCGTGGCTATTTTTTTGGGCGGGGCATAATTAGCAGCGAAATTTGCATTTTTCAAAAACAGCCATTACATTTGTCCTGTCTCAAACATCCTCTGATATTTCCGTACCTGCAGGTAACTTCTTCCTGCTCCAGTTTCCAAATCATGTTCATCCTTTACCTGTGACCCTTTATCTGCCTTTGCGCGATAAGTTCTGCATTATCCATTCCTGTTAGGAACGCTCCAATCCTTAAAAATTTTGCACTATCCATTCCTGTAATGAACACTCCAATCCTTAAAAGTTCAGCATAACCCGTTATTGATATACCCGACTTCCATTCCTTTGATCCCTCACTCCTTCCTGTAAATAGCCAGCCCATT
>JAEWIW010000390.1 GCA_023386855.1 Bacteroidota bacterium
ATCATAATCAACACGATGGGTAACAGGAATTGGAATTCCTGCAAGAAAATTTAAGGAGCGACCATGCCTGAAGTTCCACTCGGCTCCAAGGGTAACCTTACCTGCAGCAAGTGCAGCAGGCGACCATTTGGCCATAAACTGTTGGTGGTACTGGGCAAATAATGAGGAAGAACAAAAAATAATACAGGATAGAACTAATAATTTTTTCATGGGATCAAGTTGAATAATGGATAAATCAAGCCCGGTTGTTGCTTTCGGGTAAAAGAAAAAATGTTGCCTCCGGTTAAAATAAAATCTTGCCTTCGGGTAAAAGAAAAAACCGGGCCCATGGCCCGGCTGAATAAGTAATGGAATGTATTTAAAGGTGAATCGCTTCTCCATAAGCCACTTCAATAGCGTCCTTCACACTTTCACTGATAGTGGGGTGAGGATGAATGCTGTTCAGTACTTCATGGTAAGTGGTTTCCAGCTTTCTAGCTGTTACGGTTTGGGCGATTATCTCGGTTACGTTGTACCCGATCATATGCGTTCCCAGCCACTCGCCGTACTTGGCGTCAAAAATCACTTTTATAAATCCTTCGGGATGGCCTGCAGCGCTGGCTTTACCAGAAGCGCTTAAAGGGAACTTACCCACTTTGATCTCGTATCCTGCATCACGAGCCTGCTTTTCAGTATAGCCTACGGAAGCAATCTCAGGACTGCAATAGGTACAACCAGGAACATTTCCATAATCCAGCGGTTCTGGCTGGTGATTGTATTTTTTCAATCCATAAGCGATATTCTCCACGCAAATGATACCTTCCTTTGAAGCTACGTGCGCCAGTGCCTGGCCTGGAACACAATCACCAATAGCATAAATGCCGGGAACAGAAGTTTGATAATATTTATCAACAGTAATTCTTCCCTTGTCGGTCTTGATACCATTTTCCTCCAGCCCGATACCTTCAAGGTTAGCAGTAATACCAACGGCAGAAAGCAGGATATCCGCTTCCAGGGTGGATTCACCGTTTTGCCCTTTAATGGTGGCTTTTACACCATTTCCAGCAGTATCGACCTTAGTAACTTCGCTGTTCAACAGCACGTCAATGCCTGCTTTCTTAAGCTGCTTTTCAAGTTCTTTTGAAATGTCCTCATCTTCAACCGGAACAACTCTAGGCATGAATTCAACGATGGTCACTTTTGTTCCCATGCTATTGTAGAAATAGGCGAATTCAACACCGATGGCACCGCTTCCAACAACAATCATGGACTTAGGTTGCTGGGGAAGGCTCATGGCTTCACGGTAACCAATTATCTTTTTGCCATCAATAGGCATGGAGGGCAGTTGGCGTGATCGTGCACCAGTGGCGATTATGATATTTTTGGCTTCTACGGTTTTCTTTGAGCCATCGGCAGCAGTAACTTCAAGTTTTCCTTTGCCGGTGATTTTTCCAAATCCCATATGAACATCGATCTTGTTCTTTTTCATCAGGAACTGGACACCCTTGCTCATTTTATCGGCCACTCCCCTGCTGCGTTTGATAACAGCTTCGAAGTTTGGTGTTCCGCTCGCTTCAATACCGAAGGAAGAAGCATGCTTTATATAATCAAAAACAGATGCACTTTTCAGCAAGGCTTTTGTTGGAATACATCCCCAGTTAAGGCAGATACCCCCAAGACTTTCCTTTTCTATAATAGCGGTTTTTAACCCAAGCTGTGAAGCACGGATGGCAGCCACATAACCGCCAGGCCCGCTTCCTAATACAATAACATCGTATGACATTCGTAATGTTTTATTAATTAATGCCTAGAAAGAGATGGCAAATTTACGGCTCTTTAAGGAATTAGGTATTAGTAAATTCAGGGGCATGATGGTCATGAAGGGGCAAGTTGTTACAGGAACCCCTTTAAATGATGCGCATCAATGAGCAGGAAGATTTATTTTTGAAAGATGAAACTCGATATTTTAGCCATAGGCGTTCATCCCGATGATGTGGAACTGGGCTGTTCAGGAACCATACTGAACGAGATCAGGAATGGAAAAGAGGTTGGCATTGTGGATCTTACCCAGGGAGAGCTGGGCACCCGGGGAACCATTGAAACCCGCTACGCGGAAGCATCTGTTGCCGCACAGATCCTGGGGGTTACCATTCGCGATAACCTTAAAATGCGCGATGGATTTTTTAAAAATGATGAAGAACACCAGCTGAAGCTTATCAGCACCATCCGGAAATACCGGCCCGAAATCGTGATCGGGAATGTTCTATACGACCGCCACCCCGACCATGGCCGTGCAGGCCAGCTGATCAGGGATTCCTGTTTTTTATCAGGCCTGGCCAAGATCCATACCGAGGATGAAAACGGGGAAACACAAGAAAAATGGAGACCTAAAATGGTGCTGCATTATATCCAGGACTGGTACCATGAACCCGACCTGCTTATCGATATCTCCGATGTATTTGAAATCAGGATGAAGTCGGTTGAAGCTTACTCCACGCAGTTTTACAGTGGTGCTGAAAGCGACGGACCGCAGACCTATATTTCAACGCCTGATTTCCTCGACAGTGTTATTGCCAGGGCAAGGATGTTTGGCAAAAGGATTGGCGTAAAATATGCTGAAGGATTTGTTACGGAAAAAAAGATCGGGATCCGCAGCCTTGATGCCCTGATTCAGGTTGAAACCTGATAGAAATAATTTAAAAAACAACAATTAATTTTATTTTTTATTCAGAATTATGACCGGGAGCTTTACTTTAACATGTGAGGCAGCCGGAAAAAGTTACCTTTGCAAGGATTTATAATTATTCAACTAATGGCAACACCGAAATTTTCCAATGTCCCCCATTCCTTTCATGCCGAACTTAAGAGAAGGATCAGCGCCTATTTCGAAGAAAAAGGCAAGGCGCCAACCGGTAACTGGGAACTGTTTTCCAAGGCACTTATTCTGATGGTCGCTTTTGTGGGTATTTATGTTCACCTGGTTTTCTTTACTCCTTCAACATTCTTCGCTATCCTGGAATGTATCCTGTTGGGTGGGGTAATCGCAGCCATTGGGTTCAACATCATGCATGATGGCGCCCATGGCAGTTTCAGTAAAAATAAAACAGTGAATTCCCTTGCCGCTTTCACCCTCAATATTCTTGGTGGTAACAGCTTTATGTGGAATATCAAGCATAATGTGATCCACCATGCTTATACCAACGTAGATGGCATTGATGATGATATCGATATCCAGCCCTGGATGCGTATGAGTACTACCCAGAAAAAGTATGGTTTTCACAAGTACCAGCATTTGTATTTCTGGCTCCTTTATTCAATGCTTTACCTGCTGTGGATCTTTGTGCTGGATTACACTAAATATTTCAGCAATAAGATCGGAGCAACCCCACTGAAGAAAATGAGCTTTATGGATCATTTTAATTTCTGGGGATCCAAGGTGTTGAACCTTGCATTGTATGTGCTTATTCCCATTTATATGG
>JAEWIW010000146.1 GCA_023386855.1 Bacteroidota bacterium
AGGTGCCGATGTTCCCGATCTATGTAGCCGATGGACAACATGGTTACCTTGAAAATACCCGTTATCCAAAGCCAGGTGATAAAAACCCGGAAGTAAAAATTGGTATCACTTCAGTTGATAACCCTTCTACTGTATGGGCTGATTTTGATGAAAAGAAGGACCAGTATTTTGGTACACCAAAATTTACTCCGCAGGGCGATCTCTGGGTGGAATGGATGAACAGGAACCAGGATACGCTGATCATTTACCAGGTAGCCAATGATGGTTCTAAAAAGCAGGTTTACCTCGAGCACCAGAAAACATGGATCACGCTGGATAATAACAATCGCGTTCAGTTTCTTGATAACGCAAAAGGATTTATTCTTACCAGCGATAAGGATGGATGGGAAAATCTTTACCTCCATGATATGAGTGGTAAGCTGGTAAAGCAACTGACCACCGGCAATTTCTGGGGAACCGATATTGTAAAGATCGATAACAAAAACAAGCAGGTATATTTCCAGGCAAGAAAAGAAAACTCTGCAAGATTTGATTTCTATAAAGTGGGCTTTGATGGAAAGGGCCTGGCAAGGTTAACCTTCGGTGAATATTCCCACGACCAGGTATGGCTTAGTCCTAATGCGAAATATTTTATCACTGCTTATTCCAATGTAAGCACACCAACCACTATGGCATTGGTGAATATGAAAGGTAAAGTGATAAAAGAATTAGGCGATGTTCGTGGTGAAGAGTTTGACCAGTA
Organism: Bacteroidota bacterium; assembly: GCA_023386855.1. Taxonomy (GTDB): domain Bacteria; phylum Bacteroidota; class Bacteroidia; order Chitinophagales; family Chitinophagaceae; genus Flavitalea. The sequence continues at coordinate 743 of JAEWIW010000146.1, forward strand.
TGCATTACCTAAGACTGAACTGGTAAGAGTGAAATCTTTCGACCAGAAATTTGATTTGCCGGTAAGCATCACTTATCCCATCAATTTTGATAAGTCGAAAAAATATCCCATCTACATCAGCATCTATGGTGGACCTAATGCAGGAACAGTGTACGACAGGTGGAGGCCAACATTCCCATCAAACCTTTGGTTATCGCAGGAAGGCATTGTACTGGTTTCCATTGACAACCGCAGTTCGGGTCATTTTGGAAAAGAAGGATTGAATTATATCTATCGCCAGCTGGGTAAGTATGAAATAGAGGATTATATGGCTGCTGCAAAATACCTGCGTTCACAAAGCTGGGCCGATACCAATAAGGTAGCGATCACTGGTGGAAGTTTCGGTGGTTACATGACCTGCATGGCATTGACCTATGGAGCGGATTATTTCACGCATGGTATTGCGAATGCATCGGTGACCGACTGGAGCCTGTACGATACGCATTATACTGAAAGGTTCATGGATACACCTGGTGATAATCCTGAAGGATATAAAGCCACTTCAGTGATGACCTATGCGGATAAGTATAAGGGACTGCTGAAGATCATTCATGGCACTACCGATGATAATGTGCATATGCAGCAATCACTGCAGCTCATCAATGTGTTGGAAGATCTTGGAAAGCATTTCGAGCTGATGATCTATCCCAACGAGCGCCATGGTATTGGAGGAAATAACATGAAGAAGGGACTGCACAACAGGAATGAAAACCTTTACTTCATTTACAAGGAACTGCTGGAAAAACCCTTCCCTGCAGGACTGCTCGATAATAAGAAAGGTTTCTAGTTTAGATACCCCGTGGCACGGGGGCGTGGCACGCCCCCGTGCCACGGGGTCAAATACAACATAAAAAAAACCGGCACCCTCTGGCTGCCGGTTTTTTTATTTAAGCTTTTAACTACTTATTTGTTCATCATCTGCTTGGCTTCGATGCTTAAAGTAGCATGAGGCACTGCACGGAGTCTTGCCTTATCGATAAGTTTACCGGTAACCCGGCAAATACCATAAGTCTTGTTTTCAATTCTCATGATCGCTTTTTCGAGGTGATCAATATAGTTGATCTGCCTGCTGGCCATCTGTGCAAGTTGTTCTCTTTCCATGCTCATGCTTCCATCTTCCATGGTCATATAGCGGTTTTCGCTTTCATCGCCACCCATTTCATCTTTGCGGGTGATCAGTCCCTGGAGATAAGCAAGTTCCTTTTTAGCCTGGTCAAGCTTCTTTTGAATCAAGTCTCTAAATTCATTTAATTCGGCATCACTGTAACGCATTGTTGGTCCTGTTTGTGGTGTTTCCGGTGTGTCAAGTACGGACTTAATAAACTCAGGCTCATACTTCTTAACCGATTTGGTTTTGATTTCTGGAATAACAAGTTTGGCAGGTTTGGGGGTTTCATCCTGTTTCTTTGTTGCCTTCGGAGCTGGAGCGGGGGTTGCCGCTTCCTTTTTATCCGACGGCTTTACTTCAGCAACCGGTTCTTTTATCGGGGCAGCTTTTTTAGTATCTGCTTTTTTACTATCGGTTTTTTTGATGTCTTTCACTTCCTTTACTTCTTTGGTTTCATGAACTTCTTTCGCTACAGGTTTGGAAGCTTTGGATACTGTGGGAGCATGTGCTGCTTTCGCGGCTTTGGCGGCCTTGGCCACCGGTTTTTCAGCCGTCTTCTTCACAGGTTCCTTGCTAACCGGCTTCTTTGAAGCAGCGGCTTTACCCAGGGGTTTTGAAGGGGCAGCTTTTTTTGCAGCTGAGGGAACAGCGGCCTTTGCTGCTTTTGCAGTACCGTTAGATTTACCGTTGGTGGCTGCTTTAGCCGTTGAAACAGCTTTGCTATGGTTTGCGGCTTTAACAGCAGCTTTTTTTACCGGGGCTGCTTTCTTTGCAGGTATTGCTTTTTTTGCTGCCTTGGCGGCCGCATTTTTTTTGGTTGCCATACGGTTAGGCTTTTTTTGAAACGATCACTTTTAATGGAATATCGTTGACCTCAATTTGGGTGCCATCTGCCAGATCCGGGAAGAATTCTAACTGGTCGGCCAAAATTTCGGTGCTGATGTATTGTTTAAAGTTCTCAATGGAGGTCTTCAGCGTATCATTTCCTGATATTTGAACCCTGATCCTGTCGGTCACTTCAAATCCGTTATCCTTCCTGATCTTCTGAATCCTGTTTACCAGTTCCCTTGCATGCCCTTCCTGTTCCAACCCGGGTGTTACGGTAACATCCAAAGCAACCGTTAACTGGTCCTTATTGGCCACCATCCATCCCGGGATATCCTCACTACTGATTTCAACCTCATGGATTTGTAATATTAAGGGTTCGTTATCAATAAACAAAGTGTAACTTCCTTCTTTTTCAAATTTTGCGATCTCCTCCTGGTTAAAATTCCCTAATGCAGCGCTCACCTGTTTCATTTTCGCTCCCAGCCGCTTTCCGAGGATCACGAAATTGGGTTTAATCTTCTTATGGATAAAGCTGTTATCGGCATCCAGGAATTCAATCTCTTTTACATTCACTTCATTCTTAACGAGTTCACTCACCAGCGATATCTGCTCCTTCATCCTTTCATTCATTACCGGCAACAGCACTTTCTGCAGGGGCTGCCTTACCTTGATGTTTACTTTCTTCCTGAGCGAAAGCACCAGCGAAGAAATAACCTGCGCCATGTTCATTCTTTCTTCCAGGGCAGTATCGATCATGGATTCATCGGGTTGTGGGAACAGCACATGGTGCACCGATGCTTCCTTATGCTTCCCGGTAACAGCATTAAGGTTCCTGAAGATCATATCACTAAAGAATGGCGATATGGGAGCCATCAGGCGGCATACCGTTTCGAGGCATTCGTAAAGTGTCTGGTAAGCACAGATCTTGTCGTGCTCGTATTCTCCCTTCCAGAACCTCCTTCGACAAAGCCTTACATACCAGTTACTTAAATGCTCATCCACGAAGTCTTCGATCGCCCTTCCCGCATGGGTGGGCTCGTAATCGTCCATATACTGGTTCACCGTACGGATCATCGTATTAAGGGATGAAATGATCCAGCGGTCGATCTCCGGTCTTTGTTCAAGAGGAACATAATTCTCCCTAAACGAAAATCCATCCACGTTGGCATATAGCGCGAAGAACTGGTAGGTATTATATAAGGTACCGAAGAACTTCCGCTGCACTTCTTTGATCCCTTCGATATCAAATTTCAAACTATCCCAGGGTGAAGCATTGGTAATGAGGTACCAACGGGTAGCATCCGCTCCGTATTTCGCAATGGTATCGAAAGGATCCACCACGTTACCCAGCCGCTTACTCATCTTATTTCCGTTCTTATCGAGCACCAGTCCATTAGCCACGCAGGTTTTATAGGCCACGCTGTCGAACAGCATTACCCCGATGGCATGGAGGGTATAAAACCATCCGCGGGTCTGGTCAACCCCTTCAGCGATAAAATCGGCGGGGAAGTTCTTTTCAAAAATCTCTTTATTCTCGAAGGGGAAATGCCATTGAGCATAAGGCATCGATCCTGAATCGAACCATACATCCACCAGGTCGGGCACCCTTTTCATTGGCTTGCCCGATTCACTGATTAAAATGATCTCATCAACATAAGGTTTATGCAGGTCAAGAATACCTTCATGCAGGTAGTTCTTGTTCACCTCACCGCCCAACACTTCATTTGCCTTCCTGATGCCGGCATTGAGTTCTTCGATGGAACCAATGCAAACTTCTTCAGCGCCATCCTCCGTTTTCCAGATGGGCAATGGTGTTCCCCAATAGCGGCTGCGACTGAGGTTCCAGTCCACCATATTCTCGAGCCAGTTGCCAAAGCGGCCTTCGCCTGTTGAACGGGGCTTCCAGTTGATGGTCCTGTTCAGCTCCACCATCCTGTCTTTCACCGCCGTGGTTTTGATGAACCATGCATCCAGCGGGTAATACAATACAGGCTTGTCGGTTCTCCAGCAATGCGGGTAATTGTGCTCGTATTTTTCGATCCGGAAGGCCCGGTTCTCTTTTTTAAGTTTCACACAGATGTCAACATTGACATCCACGTATTCTTTTTCGTCTTTATAATTTTTTACAAAGCGGTTACTGAATTCTCCCAGTCCATCCACGAACTTTCCTTCCCGGTCGACCAGGGTCAGGATGCCGATACCATATTTTTTTCCTACGCGGTAATCGTCGGCACCAAAAGCCGGCGCAGTATGCACGATACCGGTACCATCTTCAGTGGTAACAAAATCACCAAGCAAAACACGGAAGGGATCCCCTTCGGCTTTTTCGGCCGAGTTGGCTTCATAAGGAAGCAGTTGTTCATAGCGGCATTCTTCCAGCTGTTTTCCCTTGAATTCGGTTAGGATACGCCAGGGCAGCAGTTTATCGCCTTCTTTATAGTCGTCCATTTCAGCGTTCTCGCCTTCCGGTTTGAAATAGCGACCTACCAGGTCCTTTGCCAGCACTACGTTTATTGGCAAATGAGTATAGGGATTGAAGGTCTTCACCAGCAAGTAACTGATATTGGCTCCAACGGTAAGTCCGAGGTTGGAAGGAAGGGTCCAGGGAGTGGTAGTCCAGGCCAGGAAGAAAATTTCCGGGTTGGCATTGTCCTGCCCAACTGCATCGAACAGGAAAGCGGAGCGTTCATTCTTCACTGCCTTGAACATGGCCACGGCCGATGTATCCTTCACCATTTTATAGGTTCCCGGCTGGTTCAGTTCGTGTGAGCTCAGGCCGGTTCCGGCGGCTGGTGAATAGGGCTGAATGCTAACGCTTTGGTAGAGAAATCCTTTTTTATACAGCTCAGAAAGGATCCACCAGAGGGTTTCGATATAGTCGTTCTTAAAAGTGATATAAGGATCTTTAAGGTCGACCCAATACCCCATTTTCTGGGTGATCTCATCCCATTTATCCTTGTATTTCAATACCTCGCGGCGGCAGGTATCATTGTATTCCGCTACAGATATAGTTTTGCCGATATCTTCCTTTGTAATGCCCAGCAGTTTTTCAACACCCAGTTCAACCGGTAGTCCATGCGTATCCCAGCCTCCTTTACGGTTCACCTGAAATCCCTTCATGGTTTTGTAACGACAAACAAGGTCCTTCAGGGTGCGGGAAATCACGTGGTGTATCCCGGGCATTCCATTGGCGGAGGGTGGACCTTCATAAAATACGAATGGTGCTGCTCCTTCTCTTATGGAAATACTTTTCTCGAATGCCTTTTCCTGTTGCCATTGTTCAAAGACCTCTTTTTCAAACGCTGGGAGGTTGAGCTGGCCAAATTCTTTATACCTGTTGGACATATGATTAACTCCTGGGGATGGAAAATTTAAAAGTCAGCAAAGATAGGAAATCAGATTTGCAGATAATAGGTTTGGGAATGAGCCTAACATAATTGTAACTTTGCCCCTGTTGCATTGGAATTGCACTCCCCATGAAAATTGAAATTCTAATCAACATCTAATCCACATTACCCATCCGCACCCTGGTTTGCCAATTTTTGGCATGGTTTCTGAAAACGTATGAGAGAACAAAACGAAATGAATATCCCGCGGGATATATAAAATATTTGAAGTCTTTTCTACGGTTTAGGGTTTAGGGGTTAAAACGGGGAGTATTCCTACTCCCCGTTCCTTTAAAAAAAAGATTTCCGTACCACCCGTTTTTAATCTCTGATAAGCCTGTGTTTGACCTTATTCTATTAAAATTTGAAATCCATTTCTAAGAAAACCGCCGATTAAGGCCAGTCCGGAAAAACAAAATGATCTTCGCCCTATACGAGCCTTCCTGAACAGGAAGGCTTTTTTATTTCCGGATCATATTATCCCGGGTATTTTCTTGCAAAACACCTGAATTATATTGCCTGTATCATATATTTTAAGAGGATTCACTTAGGCAAAGGCCTATTTTTCTGACAAAAGTCAGTTCCCAAAGAAATAGGCATCATGTACCGCCAATCCATCGCCCCATAGTTTTGCCCTATGGTTAACATCGAACTTCTGAACAAATACAATGTTCCCACGCCAAGGTATACCAGTTACCCCACGGTGCCTTTCTGGAAGGAAGCGATCAACCGTGATCACTGGATCAGCAATTTCAGGGAGCGCTTCAGTGCGCAGCATAATAATGAGGGCATCAGCTTATACTTACACCTTCCCTTTTGCGAGTCGCTCTGCACTTACTGCGGTTGTAACAAGCGCATCACTACCAATCATAGTGTTGAAGAAGAATATATTGAAGTGATCCTGAAAGAATGGGCACTATATGTGAAACTCATGGGCAGCAGGCCGTTGATCCGTGAACTACACCTGGGTGGCGGCACGCCAACATTTTTCTCACCGGCCAACCTGGAGCGGTTGCTGGAGGGAATTTACAGCAGTGCCGATATTCATCCCGAACAGGAATTCAGCATTGAAGGCCATCCCAACAATACTACCCTCGAACACCTCAAAACCCTTTACCAGCTTGGATTTAGAAGGATAAGCTATGGCGTGCAGGATATGGATCCCGAAGTGCAGAGAATCATTAACCGCATCCAGCCCTTTTCAAACCTGCGCAGGGTAACCGAACAGGCCAGGGAACTGGGATACCAGTCGGTGAACTTCGACCTGATCTATGGACTGCCACGACAAACACAGGCATCCATTGAAAAGACGGTGATGAAATCCATTTCCCTTAAACCCGACCGTATTGCTTTTTACAGTTATGCCCATGTTCCCTGGACAAGCAAGGGACAGCGTTTATTTGATGAAAACGATTTACCCGGCCCGCAGGAAAAGATCCAGTTGTATAACCACAGCAGGCAACTTTTCCAGGCTTATGGTTATGAAGATATCGGGATGGACCATTTCGCGCTTCCGCACGATGACCTGTTCATCGCCAGGGAAGCCGGAACCCTGCACCGGAACTTCATGGGTTATACCACTACGAAAACTTCCATGCTGATCGGTCTTGGCTTATCGAGCATCAGTGATATGGGAAATGCTTTTGCCCAGAACAAAAAAACATTGCACGATTACTATCAATATATCAATCTAGGAGTACTGGCCGTGGAGAAAGGATTCTTCTTAACGGAAGAAGACATGCATTTCAAGCGGTATATCCTTGATGTGAGTTGCCAGGGACGTA
>JAEWIW010000196.1 GCA_023386855.1 Bacteroidota bacterium
TCTTCTATCGGGATACTATTTGATTGGTCACTAAGTATTTCATGTTTACAGGACATGACGGTGAGGACGGCGGTAACAAGGCATGTTGCCACCACAGCTATTCTGTTCATTGAGCCTGGTTTTAAAGTAGATTTTTTTCTTTAACTGAAATGGTTAGGTATCCTGGGAAAACGGAGATGTCAAATTCATATTTTAAAAAATTGACTACCGTCCTTCACTTAACAAATATTTATCCAAACTAATGTTGATGCATAATTTGGAAAAAATAATAAAAATGAAAGGTGATAATTGTCACGGGCGATTAATTGACACCCCGTGCCACGCCCCCGTGCCACGGGGTGCTGTAAGTAATAAAAAAAGCCAGCCTTGAAATTGGCTGGCTTATAATCATTAATCATTACAACGTTTAAAACGGAAGATCATCATTGTCGGGAGTAAATGGAGGAGGCATGCTGTCAACGCCCTGTTGTACAGGAGCAGACTGCATTCCGCCGACAGGAACGATTTTCCACGCTTTCACATCGGTATACCACCTGCCGTTGAATTCGCGGCTTTCCACATCAAAAGAGATATTCAGCTGGGTACCCATTTCAATACGGCTGATATCAATTTTATCACCCCAGATGGCCACACAAACCTTTTTTGGAAACTGCCCATCGGTTTCAACAATGATATCCTGTTTTTTCCACTGACCATTTTTTCCCTGCCCTGTTTGCAGTGGCAGCACCTGCACAAGCTTTGCTGTTAATTCCATGTATTCTGTCGCTTTTAATCCGCCAAAAATACATTAGTAAAGCGGATTCTGAACCAATTTATCGTTCCTGTTCATTTCATCCGTTTGTATGGGCAGGAAATAAAACCTGGGGTTCCATGCTCTTTGCTGTGCAACGATCTCTGTTACAACGGGCACCGGGTTTCCAAGTTTATACAGGATGGATACACCCATCGCATCGGTATAGGCTGCCGGGGCGATCATCCACCTGCGAACATCGAAATAGCGCTGATCTTCATAAGCCATCTCGATCTCCCTTTCGTGCCGGTATCTTTCTACCAGGGCAGCGCCGGATTCAGTTATATCGGGCATTCCAGCTCTTTTCCTCACCTGGTTGAGGATTATCCTTGCTTCTTCTTCCTGGCCCAATCCAAGGCAGGCTTCGGCATAATTCATCAGGATCTCGGTATAGCGGATATAGCGCCAGGGCTGCACCTGCTTGTTAAACTGCGCATCAACAGTTGGATCGATGAATTTCTTAAGAAAATACCCGGTATAGGTTCCATTCCAGTCTTCAAACGGGCTTTTCCTTGTATCAAGGCCGGCTTTTAAACCGCCTCCTGCCTGCTCGTAGAAGCCGGTCTGAATGCGGCCTTCTGGATCGCTCGCGATTACATCGGCCGGCCTTGGACGCCATTTCGCACCATCATAAAGAATACTGGCATAAAAACGGGGCTCGCGATTTTCGTAGGGTGCTGCACGGTGAGCGGGGTTCGACCAGTCGAACTTCGTTCCATCCTTCATTTCATATGCATCCACCAACTGGCCCGTGGGTGTATTGCTTCCCCATCCATGGTATCCATTCGGGTTATTGAACTGGCCGGGGTTATAACCATGCCAGTTCTCATCGATCTTGGTGGTGAAGTATTTTACAAATATGTCTTCCGGGGTTTCCATCGACAGGAAAATATCACCATAATTTTTTTCTGCTTCCTGCTGGTTGGCGGGCGAAGGCATATAGAGGGCATAAAGATTCATATCCATCACCGCTTTTGCGGCGTCTTTTGCTGCCTGCCACCTTGCCGTTCTGTCGCCACCGGTATAACCTATCAACTCATTGTTTGAATATCCACCTGCCCATGACCCATTACTATTATAGAGATCACTTGCCGCATATAATAATACTCTTGACTTCAATGCAAGTGCGGCACCTTTTGTTGCCCTTCCTTTATCGGTATGATGTTCGGGAAGATACATGGCTGCACTATCCAGCTGGCCCACAATGAAATCAACACTTTCTTCATAACTGTTCCTGGGAACAGTAAAATCATCTGTAAGTGAATAGGCATGGGTAATGATAGGAACTCCACCATACATGCTTACCAGGTTATGGTATAGGTAAGCACGCAGGAAATACACTTCTCCTTTATAGAGATCCTTTTGTGCATCCGGAACCGGCGATGCATCAATTTTCTCGAAGAAGATATTGGTAGCTCTTACGAACTTGTAAACATTCGCCCAGTTCATCAACCTTAACCGGTTACCGCACCAGAAGTCGGGGGCAAAGATGGAAAGATCATCCTGCGTAACCAGGCTCTTGGTGATATTGCTCATCCCGAAATCTGCATTGTACATGGATTCATCCACTGCAGAGGCAAGCATGATATTGCTGAAGCCATGCGGTATGCCGGAATAAATATTATTAATAAAGGTTTGAATCAATGCAGGGTCATTCCATACTGCTGCATCTGAAAACTGGTCAACCGGACTTACATTCAGAAAGTCTTTTTTGCAGGAGCCCATTCCCATAAGAAGGCCTCCAATGAATATGCTTAAAATAATTTTTTTCATAATGGTGCATTAAAAGGTTAAGGTGAAGCCTGCCGACATTACTTTATTCAATGGGTATCCCTGTCCGCTGCCTGATGATAATTCAGGGTCAAAATCCTTATAATCGGGGCTATAGGTTAGCAGGTTGTAACCACTTAGGTACACACGCATTTTTTGAAGTCCCACTCTCTTAATTATATCACCAGGAAGGGTATAACCTACCTGGAGATTTTTCAATCGCAGGTAATCAGTATTTCTCAACCAATACGTATTGCCAAGGCTTACCCAGTATTCGTTGCTGCGGTTAAAAGTCCTTGGTCCTTTTGCAGTAGGGTTATCTTCGGTCCAACGTTCTTCTGCAAAACTTTGCAGGAAGTTGCCAATTTCACCGGATTCAGTGCTGATATAATTAACGGCACCCTTGGCGCCCTGCACCAGGACGGATAAATCAAATCCTTTAAAGGCAAGGTTTACACTGGCACCATAAGTAAAAGTAGGAAGGCTGGATTTGTCGATTCGTTTTCTATCCAGTGCAGTGATCTCGCCATCTCCATCAAGATCCGCAAATATGATATCCCCGGGTCGTGCATCATCGCGATGGGGATTTTTATCCAGGTCGGCCTGGTTGTCAAAAACGCCGATAGCTTCATAATAAAGGCCAGCACCCATAGGATGACCGGTTGATTGCTGGTAAGTGGGAACACCGGGTGGTTCATCCCAGAAAAGGATCTTGTTTTTCTGGTGGCCACCATTCACTGATAAGCCATAGATAAAATCTCCCACGCGGTCATTATAACTGATCATGAAATCAAATCCTTTGTTCCTGACCTTACCGATATTCTCAGGTGGTAAAGTTAGCCCGGTGGATAAGGGTACTGAAGCATTTCTTTTAACCAGGATCTTTGATCTTGTATAATTAAAGTAATCGGCCTCAATCGTAATTTTATTATCCAGGAAAGATGCATCAAATCCAATATTGGCCTGGTTGGCAATTTCCCACGTAGCATTGGGATTGGGAATCCTGGTTTCATAGAGACCAGGTACTTCCACTGAGCCATTGATCACAAAAGGAAGGAAGGGAGAGCCGATGATGTTTCCAAAAGCATAGGTTCCGAGGTATTGAAATTCCTGGATCCTGTCGTTACCAGTTTGACCCCATGAAGCCCTTAGCTTGAAGTTTTCCATGAAGTGAACATTATCCTTCCAGAAGTTTTCTTCCGAAACCCTCCATCCAAGCGAAACACCGGGGAAGAAGCCAAAGCGTTTAGCTTCGGGAAAAATATAGGAACCATCGTATCGCCAAACAAACTCGGCGAGGTATTTTCCCTGGAATCCATAGTTAACCCTTCCGAAATAACTCATGCGGGCATTGACATATCCCGAGCCGGTATTATCGATCTCGGCATTACCACCGGCAAAAAGCTGGTCGATGGAAGTAGAAGTGAAGTATCTCCTGAAGGCACTGAAGTAATCGCCATTACCTTTTCTTTTTTCCACGCCGGCGAGAAATTTTATATCATGGTCGGCACCGATCATGGTTTCATAATTCAGCAGGCCATAAAGGGTGGTATTCAATTCATCTCTAGAGTACTGGTTCAGTCGGGCATCATCAAAACCTCTTTTACCTCTTACGAGAAGTGGTTCACCATTATCATCCATAGTACTGCCATCCCAGGTATAGAGGTACCAGGGTGTATACCAGGTTTTCCTGAAGGCAAAGCCTTTATCGATTGCCGCATTGGCACTGAGGGAAAGGCCTTTCACCCATGGAATCTTCACATTAAGTTTCAGGTTACTGTTCAGCGCATAATACTTGTCTTTATCATAACCGGTGGCATCGGTGGAGATCACTACAGGGTTATCGCCATATTCAATATCGGGTCCCGGCATTCCATTTGGCCAGTAAGCAGGGAAGTTGGGTTTACCCCTCATCACCATACGAAAGATAGAACCGGCGCCTCTTGTAGGGAAATTGCGGTCTTCCATCCTGCCGGCAAGGTCAACACCTATGCTGATATCTTTTGTAATCCGTCCATCAATATTACTCCTGAAATCATACTGGTTATATTTTGTTGCGCTATGGTAGTAGTTACCTTCCTGTGTCCTTGCGCCGAGGGATACAAAATATTTCATAGCTTCTGTTCCTCCCGACACATTGATATTATAGGAATTTTGCGCTGAACGTTTCTTCAATACTGCATCGAACCAGTCGGTATTCGGGTAACGCCAGGGGTCTGTACCATCGCGGTATTTCTGGATCTCCTCATCGGTATAAACCGGGCTTCCACCACGGTACTGCGCAATCTCGTTCAGCATGGTGGCGAATGTGGCTGCATCGGCCATTTTCGGAAGCCGGGTAGGTTGGTTAAATCCAAAACTTATGTTAGCAGTAATGGTTGGCTGGCCAAGCTTTCCTCTTTTTGTTGTGACCAGGATAACGCCATTGGCGGCCTGTGCTCCATAGATGGCGGCAGAAGCATCTTTTAACACGGTGATGGATTCGATACTGTTAGGATCAATGCGTTCAAGGCTTCGGCCCGGAACACCATCTACCACTACCAGCACACTGTTATCATTTAGTGTATTGGCGCCGCGGATCCTAAGGGTTGATCCATCGTAGCCGGGTTCACTACTACCGGTAATGGCTACCAGCCCGGGAAGGCGACCGGCCAGGGTATTGCTGACATTTGTTGCAGGGGATTCCAGCACTTCATTGCCTTTGATGGCGCTGACAGAGCCGGTGAGCGTTGCTTTCTTGGTGGTTCCATAACCCACCACGATTACTTCACCCAGCTGGTTCTGACTCATCACCAGGTCTATATCCATAGCGGAGCCAAAATTTGGATTGAGCTCCCTGGGCTGAAAACCAACATTACTGATCTCCAGTTTGGCACCGGCAGGAACCTGGATGGAAAAGGCGCCCTGGGCATCGGTGCTGACACCGGTTGCAGATCCTTTTACCCTGACCGTAGCGCCGGAAAGCGGCTCGCCAGTAACGGAATTCCTTACCGTGCCAGTAACTGTTCGTGTTTGGGCAGAAACAATAATTGTCAGAAATACAAGTAATGTGGTTAAAGAAGCTTTCAAAAATGGAAATGAGAAGAATTGTTTTTTTGGTTCCGGCCATGTGGAATGGCAGCCGGGACAAAGGTTTGTTGTCGGCATGAGCAATCGTTTTAGTTAGTAAAGTTTAGGGTGCGGGGGTTATATGAATGTAGAAAGAAGATAGATTTTAACCAATAGTTTCAATAAAAAATTTTAGCGCATCCTGTGGAAATATTCAATACTGGCCTAATAAGTGGCATTTTGACACTTATTCTTCCCAAAGTGTTCAGTGTACGCAAAAGCATAGACAGCCTTTTCATATTGACTTTAAGGAGCTCAATCAATTTGCATCCTGCAGTGTTTTAACATGAAGAAAAATTGCGCCTTTTTGATCCGCATTTACGCAATGCGGAAACGGGAATTTCGCATTTCGTAACCCGATTTACCGATATCGGTACCTAATAGCCCATCCAGCGAAGTTTCTTTGTAATTCGAAAAAGAAATTCAAGGTATATGACAAGAAGAATTACACTGCTTATCCTTTTTATAGGTATTTCCATTTTTTCCATGGCCCAGTATTCCATAAAAGGGAGGGTTCAATCGGCTGACGGTCAGCCTATTGGTCATGTGAACCTGACGCTGAAGGAGATCCGTAAGAGTACTGTTTCAAATGAAAGAGGCTATTATGAATTCAGCAATATCCCGCAGGGAAATTATACACTGGAACTGAGTTTCATCGGGTATGAATCTATTAACACTACAATTGAGGTTTCAGGCGATAAGGAAATAAGCTTTAATATGAAAGAGAACCCTGCAGAACTTTCCGAAGTGACCTTTATCTATAACCGCAATGTGAACGATTATGAAGCAGCAGTGGGTAAATCGGCGATCAAGCCTATGGACCTTCCTCAAAGCGTGGCCGTGATCGGGGAATCCCTGATCCGCGACCAGCAGGCGCAGAAATTAAGTGACGTTATAAAGAATGTGAACGGTGTATACCTTGGAACTGCCAGGGCAAGTACACAGGAAAATTTTTATGCGCGTGGATATAGTTTCAGCTCAAACAATATGTTCAAGAACGGTTCCAGGATCAATTCAGGAACTATGCCTGAAGTAAGTTCACTAGAAAGCATTGAAGTACTTAAAGGTGGAGCAGCTATTCTTTATGGCAATGTTGCGCCGGGAGGTATCCTGAACATGGTGACCAAAAAACCAAAATTCCAGTTTGGTGGTGAAGTGGCCATAAGAGCAGGAAGTTATGACCTGTTCAAACCTATGGTTGACCTTTACGGACCAATCAGCAACCGGGTAGCATACCGTGTAAATGGTTCATTTGAAAGTGCAGGTTCGTTTCGTGACAAGGTTTCTTCAAAAAGATATTATGTGAATCCCTCGCTTTTAATAAAGTTGAACGATAAGACTGACCTGATCGTTGAAGGAGATCACCTTAAACATGAATTCACGCCTGATTTTGGTATCGGCTCATTAAATAATAATCGTGTTGCACCCGTATCCAGGAACAGTTTCTATGGAACCGACTGGCAGTATTCTACCACTACACAATCAAACGTATCAGCGACATTGAAGAAAAAGCTTTCTTCAAAATGGAACCTTGACCTGATTGGTTCTTATAACAATTATGGCAGGGATTATTACGCAGTTGAAAGGATACAGGCAAAAGAAAATGGTGACTGGTCGAGGCCTTTAGGAAGAACAGATACTAAAGAACAATACCTGACAGCGCAGGCAAATTTGAACGGCCGCTTCAAAACCGGGAAAGTTAAGCATACATTATTAGCCGGTGCAGATGTAGAAAGGTATCTTACTTTGAGCTATCGCTTCGATATTCAGGGAAGTATTTATGATACCATCAACCTGCTAGATCCTAACAAATTTGTTCCCCGTACGGATATTCCTGTAGCAACTAGGACTGAATTATTGGAAACACCCGTTAACAGGGCTGGCGTGTATGTGCAAGACCTGGTAAGTTTGTCAGATAAATTCAAGTTCCTTGTTGGAGTAAGGTGGTCAATGCAGGAATCCCAATCCGCAAGTACAAAGTATTTATTGAAAGATTCAGTATCTATGAGTGCTTATAATAAGGACCAGGCTTTTTCTCCGCGTGTTGGTTTGGTTTACCGCCCTAATGCAAACACATCATTGTTCGCAAGCTACAGTAATTCATTTTCTGATAACAGGGGAACAGATATTTATAACAATGCCCTTCCTCCATCCATTATTGACCAGTTTGAAATTGGGATCAAAAATATTCTTTTCAAAGGCCGCCTTACTGCAAATCTTACTGCTTACCGTATTATCAATAATAACCTTGCACAAACGGCACAGTTCGACAGGGATGGTTTGCCCAATAATAATTCATCATTGAAAGAACTATCCGGGCAAACAACCAGTGATGGAGTTGAGCTGGATATTACCGCAAACCCTGCAAAGGGATTTTCAGTAATGGCTGGATATAGTTACAATAATATGCGTTATACCAAAACACCTGATACCAAGGGAAGTTATATTGAAGGTGAACGATTGGTTAACACTCCTGCCAATACCGCCAATGCTAGCATATTCTATACTTTCCAGGAAGGTGCATTAAAGGGATTGAAACTTGGGGCGGGAGGATTCTATGTTGGCGACAGGTTTGGTGGTTGGAACAATACAAAAGACCAGGCGCAGAATTATTCAAGGCTGATCGCTGTAGATGAATTCACCACTTTTGATCTTAGTATAGGGTATACGTATAAAAAGATTTCATTGCTGGCTAAGTTATCGAATGTGGGTAATACCTATAACTATTATGTGCATGAGAACTATAGTATCAATCCTATTCCGCCAAGGATGCTGGTAGGTACTATTGCATACAAATTTTAAACATATTTGTATTCTAATCAATAGCCATAGGGAAACGTACATCATGTGCGTTTCCTTTGTTTAAATCCCTTAAGTAAAAAAAGTGAAAATATTTTTCCGCCGGATCCATCTTTATTTAAGCCTGGCTGCAGGACTGGTCATTATGGTAACCTGTTTAACTGGTGCCATCCTTGTGTTTGAAACCGAGCTTCAGCATTTATTTCATAGTGAAAGATATTATGTTGAGGTAACAAACAACCGGCTTCCCTTGCAAAAGCTGGTGACGGAAACCAGGAAGGAACTTGGAAAGGCCAGGATCAATGGTATTAAAGTATATACCGATCCAGAGCGTTCCATTGAGATATCATATGCGGAAGGTAAAGGTGATCGAAGGATTGCTTTCGTGGATCCTTATTCAGGTAAGCTTCTTGAAAAATATAATCATCGTGAAAGTTTTTTTTACTGGGTGATGGATGTACATCGCTGGATGCTTGGTGGTGATACCGGTAAGCTCGTGGTTGGAATATGCACATTAATATTCTTATTTATTCTAATCACCGGGTTTATCTTATGGTGGCCTAAAACAAATAATATATTAAGACAGCGCCTAAAATTAAAACTTGATGGTGGATGGAAGCGAGTGAACCATGACCTGCATATTGTATTGGGATTTTATTCCTGCATCTTCCTGTTCATCCTTGCCTTTACCGGTTTGGCATGGTCGTTCGAGTGGTTCAACAAAGGGATCTACGCAGTAACTGGTTCAAAGATGAAGCCTGCGAATCCTCCCACTATAGCATTACCAGAAATTAAGGATACGGTAAGTTATGCATCGGGCACCAATATGATCAGCTATGATAATGCTTTAGAGCTGGTAGCCAATGTAAGTCCTGCTGCAGTATTTTATAATATTGCTGCGCCCAAAGATTCTATATCTCCTTATACGGTATCAGTATTAAAGATTAATGCTGTACATGAAACTGCCTCGGATACCTATTATGTGGATCCTTATCAACCCCGCATTGCAGGAACGATGAAATGGGAAGAGCGAAATAAAGGACAGCGGGTAAGGGCCACTTTCAAGCCGGTGCATGTGGCTTCTATTTATGGATTGCCATCGAAGTTGATTGGATTCATCGTTTGTTTGTTTGGAACAAGTTTTCCTGTTACGGGCATAATTATGTGGATCAACAGGATAAGAAAGAAACCTGTCCGAAGGAAAGCCGGTGCCATGGCTGGAATGGAAGCATAGTTATTAATAAGAATGGGCTGGGGATATTGCAGCCCATTCTATTTTGAACAATTATGATCAGAAAGGATTTGTGGAGAATACACTGGACTCTTTCACAAAAATGCGGCGATTAAGTTTTAGCTGGGCAATAATCAGTTCTGCAAAATCTTCCGGATGCATAACTTTTTCCGGGTCACCGGTAACAAGGTTGGCACTATTGGCCAGGTCGGTTACTATGGTGCTGGGAGCCATGGCTGTAACACGGATGTTCTGCCTGCGAACTTCCTGCATCAGGCTTTCACTCAGTCCAAATACTCCAAACTTGGATGCACTATAAGCACTGGTTACAGGGCTACCTGATTTGCCTGCAGTTGAAGATATATTGATAATATCCCCAGCCTTTTTTTCAAGCATCATGGGCAGCACGGCCCTGGTAACGTAATATACACCGAAGAGGTTCACCCGGATCATGGCTTCCCAAACCGAAGGTTCTACTTCAAGGAATTTTCCGAAGGTTGCTGTTCCTGCATTGTTGATGAGAATATCAATCGGCCCCAGCTCTTTGCTGATCTTTTTTACCGCTTCATCCACTTCCTGCATATTGGAAACATCAGCAGTAGCCGTGGAAGCTTTCATTCCTGTTGCCCTTATCTCCTCTGCCGCAGCCTCCAGGTCGGAGGAAGTCCTGGCAATCAACCCTACCTGTACTCCTTCCTTTGCCAATGCGATAGCGATGGCTTTACCAATACCTTTTCCTGCGCCGGTGACCAGCGCTACCTTACCTTTAAGAGATTCCATACCTGTTATTTTTTAATGATTGTATTAAGGTACCCGAAGGTATTAAAAAATTACCTGTAACCTTTTTTACCGGGCTGCGTCCTATTTCTCGAAACCGGTTAATTAAAACAATAAACACCAACAATAAAAAACTTGAATTATGAAAGGCAAATACATCACCACACAAATTAAATTGGCAGTTTTGTCAACAAGTGGTAAGAAGAATATGAAGCAGGCCGCTTAATCAAACTTGACGGTTAAAGTGCCGGAAAGAAAAGGCCTTGCAGACAAAGTCATCGGAAGATGACTTTTTTTACAGGAGAAAAGCAGGGATGAATGAATCCATCCCTGCAGGGGAAAATAAAAAATTAGTGTTGAAAAAACTGGGTAATAAGGTAATAAAGCGCCCATCCTCCAAATACAATATGCCCGATCCAGACCCATCCTGGAATACTTCTTGGCGTTTCACTTCCTTCGATTAAAAAGATTTTCTGGTCACCTTTACCATAGGCGTTGATCATAATAGGAATGACTCCATCAACAACCTGGTTTTCTTTTATTCCTTCAACGGTTATATCCGGGCCATTCCTTACTGTAAATGGAATTTTACGAATACCTTCTTTACCCTGTGGATCTTTACTTACGATCCTGAGAAAATGTTCACCATCTACAAGCTTGCGGGTATCCAGTTCAAAATTGATGGGTGAAGAAAATGAACCTATAGGTTGTTGTTCATCGTCAATAAAAATGATAACAGAACTTTTATCTTTCATTATTGGGTCAATTTATAACTGTTCTTTTAATATGATCAGAATTGGTTTCCCTGGGATGAACCAGCCATTTAACAGAGTAATAAAGTGTAACAAGAACCATAAGGATTGTTGCAACAACCAGCACATAATCAAAATTGCTGTCGGGGCCGGTACCATGCGTAACACCTGCAAACAGTTTGGGCTGTTGCTTCTGGCAGGCAGGGCAGGCAAAAGCAGTGATGTTCATGGCCAGTGAAAAGAGTATGATCAGTAATTTCTTCATGATATTTTTTTACAGTGATCAATTATTTAGTTGCGGCATTCTCAGCGGCATTTTTCTTTGCCAGCGCCATCAGGTTCTTTACTTCTTCAGCAGTAACTTTTTTCGCATCATTACCCCAGCTTGTTCTTTCGTGGTTCATGATGGCAGCGATTTCTTCTGCTGAAAGATTGTTATTGGTTCCTATGGGAGGCATGGAAG
>JAEWIW010000211.1 GCA_023386855.1 Bacteroidota bacterium
TTACCTAGCTAATAAAAGCCGGAAAATCATGCTTTATCTTCTGCGCGAAGCAGGCATGTTGTCGGCCTTCGACAAAGCCACAAGTTTTGACAGGTTATTTCCCAATCAGGTCACCCTTTCCGGAAAAGGACTGGGTAACCTAATTGCCCTGCCTTTAAATGGCCCATCGGTTGGGCAGGGAAATAGTTGTTTTATTGATCCGGAAACCTTGATTCCTTTTGAAGACCAGTGGGCATTTTTATCCGGTGTAAAAAAGGTGGGTGTAGAAAAGTTAGACGAAGTACTCAAAATATTAACCGGCAAAGAAGCATCAAAAGAAACAGGCTTTACGCAAGCACATGCCGGAGCAATGGTGATTGCTCTTACCAATTGCCTGAAACTAAAACGAAACGAAATTCCAGTTTCGCTCATAAATTACCTGAAAGCAGAATTGAATTTTTTCAATACTGCATATATTATCAAAAAGAAAATCGGAAAAAGCACGTTTGGCACAGAACGTTACTTTAAGCTAATTGAGGAGCGGGAAAATGAGGTCTTTCTGCCAAAAGGGTTCGCCGGTAAGCTCCTTCGGTTTTGCAGAGAGAAAGGCATAGCAGTTGATTTTAATGACCACCGCCGAAAAAAAGAAAACGTCCCTTTCCAGTTTGCGGCAGCTTTAAGAGAACTCCAGGAAGTAGCCGTTGTAGCTGCCGCAAAAAAAGACTTGGGAGTAATTGTAGCTCCACCCGGCGCCGGTAAAACAATCATTGCGCTAAAGATCATCGCAGAAAAACAACAACCCGCTCTGATTATTGTGCACCGCAAACAATTGATGGAGCAATGGATCGAGCGGGCACAGACCTTTCTCCAAATCTCTCAAAATGAAATCGGCAAAATAGGACAGGGGAAGTCGAAGATTGGGAAAAGGCTCACGGTGGCTACCATTCAAACACTGGCGAAAGAATTAGAAAAAGCGGAACAAAGTGGAATGGCCAATGCTTTTGGAACCATCATTATAGATGAGTGCCATCATATCCCGGCCGAATCGTACAGAAACACCATTGCCCAATTTAACAGTTACTACCAGTATGGCCTGACAGCAACTCCCTTCAGGAAATACAATGACGGCAAACTGATTTTTATCCATTTGGGAGAAATCATTGCTGAAATCAAGTCCCAGGATATAGGCGAAGCTAAGCAGCCAAAAGTAATAATCCGCAATACGGAACTGGATGTTCCGTTTAACGCCAAAACAGACAAGTTTGAAACTCTTTCAAAAATCTTGGTGCATGATTCGACAAGAAATAAATTGATTTTAAAAGATATAGTTGAAGAATTAAATTCCGGGAAGAAGGCCGTCATTCTTACAGAGCGAAAGGAGCATATTGACTCTCTTAATCAATACCTGAAGCAATCCTATGAAGTAGTGACGTTGAGCGGAGAGGATAGCGAAAGCATCCGGGCCGGAAAATGGAAGTTGGTTAAAGAAGGAGCTTACCAGGCTCTCATTACAACTGGCCAGTATTTTGGAGAAGGAACTGATTTAAACAATGCTGGCACTTTGTTTTTGGTTTATCCTTTCTCTTTTGAAGGAAAATTGATTCAGTACATCGGCCGTATTCAGCGCTCTGAAATCCATCCTATAATCTATGACTATAGAGATAGTAAAATTGATTACCTGAATAAGCTCTTTCTGAAAAGAAATACATACTACAGAAAGCTGCAACGTCAGGCAACCTTATTTGATGATCCCAAAGAAGAACCTACAGAGACGAGGGATGTCATCACCATTGAAAAAGAAATAAAGGTGCCAATTGAGTCACTGGTATTCAAATATGGCAGTATAGCGTTTCAATACGAGGCTGCTGAAACGGCGGAAACTTTAGAATTTGAAATCGAAAATGATGAGATCCGCCCAGAGTTTGACGTATTAAAGCCATATTTTGAAAAAGCTTTGAAATCAAAGAATGTAAGTGTCTCGATCCATGCTGAATATGAGAATAGCAAATTGGTTTCGCAATCTGCAGATTCGGAAGATATCAAAAGAATCAACAGGGAAGTGATTGAAGGGATGCGCTTTCGATTCGTCTCCAAACACATTTTGAACGGCCAAGTCCTGGAAAGAAAGGATAATCTTCTCGACATCACACAGGTTCAATCCGACCACCAGATCTATGAAACCGGCGAAGACCTTTTGGATGATTTACTGAAGAACAACCAGTTCAGGCACCATAAGCAGCTTCGCTACCTTGCTGAAAGGCATGCTGGTTATTTGCTGAAGATTCGTTTTGTTCTTCGTCCTTTTTCGTTTATGTTTTTGATTACCGGAACAGAACAATACCACATTATACTGGAAACATTGGATACCGAAGAAGCTACCTATTTGTGGCATTTCCATAAGAGCTCATCATTATTGCCCTCAAAGCTGAAAGAAATTGATGCCCACCTGCAAATTATTCGTAACCAGGGCCGGCAGGCATTTCTTGAACTGAAGCCAGAGAATTTCAGCCGCATCCTTCATGATTATTCCAATGCACAAAAAGGTTTTGTTCTTTGGAAAGATATGTTAGAAGAACGATTGGCTTAATCGCTGATTTCTTTTGGAGAAGGGATGTTCCTAAAACGCCTAAATGGTCGCATTAGGTGTTTTATATGTACCCAAAATGTCTAAAATGGGTACATATCATTCGGCATATGTCCAAAAAAGCGCAAGATGGTAACACATGAATTGGCATCTTACCCAAAATGCAAAACCTAACCCATTACTAGGGTATCGATAAATGCACTATTGGTACAACCCCCTTCTACCCCAGCCCGCCCATGCTCAAGCTAAGGCGAGCTTTTTTTCCAAATGCCCTAAATAATTTTTATCGTTAAGGCCTCTCCTGGCTAATTGCGGGGTAATTGGATAATTCACCATTCTTTATAGTATATAAGAGGGTCTTTCCTGTAATACCATTTTTTTCAACCCAGGCAAGTGCTTTCTGTTGCGCTTCTGGAATGAGCGCTTCAATCTGTTGTAACTCTTCATCTGAATTTGCAAAAGCATGGATTAATACATGCAGATCATCTGCTTCATAATATGCTTCAAACTTGAATTCAATCAACCTATTATACCCATGCTCCTTGTAGCCGGTGAAAAGCTTCTTCAGTGCAGGACGAATCATGGCATCATAAATCTCATCACAAAGTTTATTTACCATCCATTCACCTATTGGTGTCTTCAAAAAAACAGAAAGCCCTAATAGTAATAAAGTGGGGTCAACATAATTCCTGGGGCCTTGAAACTGACGGGAACTGTTGGTTGGTGGATAATAGGGTTTGTCCACCGCGCTTTTTAATCCTGAATTTATAAAGTTTTCGGCAACGGTATTAAAGAAGGGTGTGCAAACTTTTTGAACAAAAGAATTTTCTCCATTATAGGAAAAGAGAACACCCTGAATAACATCTTCCAAAGGTTTTTCTTTCATAAAATAAATTTAAACAAAAAGAAAGCTATAGTCCAGCATAAAAAATTTGGCAAAAACAACAAACCAGTTCAGAAGCCACTCCCGAAATAATAAAGAGGGCACACGCTGTGCATCCTGTTACCGCTGTTGATGTGGAATACTCGCTTACTTAACGGGTCATTGAGATAGAATTGATAATAATTTACCGGAACAACCAGGTTATTGACCAGTTGAAGCCATGAAAATTTGAGTACTTTGTCTTATCAATATTGCATAACCATATAAATATTTCAAATGAAAATAGCAGTCATTGGAACTGGATCCGTGGGACAAACCCTCGCATCCCGACTTGTTTCATTAGGCCACCAGGTAAAGATGGGAACAAGAAATGTCGCTGAAAAATTAGCTTCAACCACCAAGGACACCTATGGCAATCCTCCTTTCAGTGAATGGCATGCGGCAAACAAGAACGTGCAACTGGGAACCTTTGCTGAAGCAGCAGCTTTTGGAGAGATCATCCTGAATGTTACAAAGGACGCAAAAAGCATCGATGCGTTGAAATCGGCAGAAGCCAAAAACCTGGCTGGCAAAATATTGATCGACGTAGCCAATCCCTTAGATTTTAGTAAAGGAATGCCGCCTTCTTTAATTCCTGAATTATCCAATACCAATTCTTAGGGAGAAGAAATTCAAAAAATTTTTCCTTCAGCAAAAGTGGTGAAGACGCTGAACACCATGTGGGCAGGACTGATGGTGAACCCCAATATGATAGGTAATGGAGATCATAGCGCTTTCATTTGTGGAAATGACGCCGATGCAAAGACCAAAGTAAAATCATTGATGAATGAATTTGGCTGGAAAAATGAGAACATCCTTGACCTGGGTGATATATCCGCGGCTAGAGGGACAGAGGCGGTACTGCCAGTATGGTTACGGATCTGGAACGCCACACAAAATGGTGCCTTCAATTTTAAAGTAGTGAGTTGATAAACTCTCCTTCTGAATGGTACTAAACAGTTATTCCAGGGATATACGGCCAACACAGTTACCTAATAAAATAGATGGAATAAGAATTGAAGTAACAGCCGTAAACCAAAATAATGGGGTTCATTGCCATTGGGATAGCTATACTTGGAATACTGTTTACGGCACTTCCATTTATTCGTTCACCGGCCTGGTGGATCAGGATCTTTGATTTTCCGCGTATCCAGGTTTCCTTCATCTGCCTGGTGGCCATATTCCTTCTTCTTCAATTCAGGGAGCTGGATATCATCACTGTAATCCTGGTGATTTTACTTTCTGCATCCATTTTATACCAGCTTATTCAGATCATCCAGTATACACCGCTTTACCCCGTCGAAGCCCTCGCCTGTACAAAACAGAACCCGGATAATTGTGTTAGCATTCTTCAATCGAACCTTCGAATGGAGAATCGTGATACCAAAAGAATAAAGAACCTTATTTCAAAGTTCAAACCAGATATAGTCAGTATAAACGAACCCGATGAATGGTGGGCAGAACAATTAAATGACTTACACGAAGCCTATCCTTATTCTGTTTCAAAACCCTTATCGAATACTTATGGCATGATGCTATTATCCAAATTCCCATTAAAGAATAAGGAGATTAACTTTCTTGTTGACAATGAAATTCCCTCATTTTTCACCACTGTGCAACTTCCATCAGGCGATGAATTCGACCTGCATTGCATTCATCCCAAACCTCCACACCCCGACTCACCCACTTATGAAAGAGATACGGAATTATTGCTGGTTGGAAAAAGAATCAATCATTCTGACCGGCCGGCTATCGTTGTAGGTGACCTTAATGATGTTGCATGGTCGCACACTTCAAAGCGCTTCAAGCAATTTTGCGCTATGGTGGATCCAAGGCAGGGAAGAGGAATTTATAATACCTACAATGTGTTTGTTCCATTATTCCGCTACCCGCTGGATCATTTTTTCTATAGTGCTCATTTCCGCCTGGTAAGTTTGAAAAAGATGAAGGCCATAGGATCTGATCATTTTCCTATGATGATAAACCTTAACCTGGAAGGAAAGGATGCCCTGGTTAAACCAGGAGCTACAGACTAACCCTCCACTGC
>JAEWIW010000360.1 GCA_023386855.1 Bacteroidota bacterium
GTGTGCAGAAGCTCGCGAGAAAAAACTTTCCCTTAATACAGCAGAAAGGATGGATCGAAAAAACAAGGCAGCTGACGCTGGATAATCTTTCCAAAGGCTTCCTGCCCCAGCTTTCCATCAATGCACAGGGTTCTTACCAATCAGATGTAACGGGATTAAAACTCAACCTGCCGAACATGTATATCCCTACAGTTAGTAAGGACCAGTACAGGATAATTGCGGATATGAACCAGCTCCTTTTTGATGGCGGAACGATCAAATACCAGAAAGCACTGCAAACACTTTCCGCCAGAGGAAGTGATATTGAAGTGGAAATCGAGCTTTTCAAACTGAAACAAAGGATTAATGAAATATACCTTGGCATTTTATTGATGCAGGAACAGGTTCAGCAATTAAACCTGGTGAAAGAAGACCTCCAATCCGGGATCAATAAAGTTAGTGCACAGGTAGAAAATGGAACGGCCTTCCGGTCGGCACTTGATCTTATCAAGGCAGAATCGCTAAAAAATGAACAGCAGCTTATCGAAGCCTCATCGGCAAAAGAAGCTTGGAAGGAAGTACTTGCCCTGTTATCCGGAACAGATATTAAAGAACTGGAAAACCTCGAAAATCCAGGCGTTAAAATACATTATAGTGAAAGCATCAACCGCCCGGAGATATTGCTACTTGATAACCAGTCAGCCATGGCCTTACAACAAAAAGAGTTGGTAAGGGCAAGGATACTTCCCAAAACAAGCCTTTTCTTCCAGGGAGGTTATGGTCGACCGGGACTGAACATGCTCAAAGATGCATTCGAATGGTTTTATATCGGGGGCGTTCGGCTTAACTGGTCGATCAGTTCATTTTACACTCAACGACAGGAAAAGCAGCTGGCAGATATCCAGCAAACGATGGTTGAGATCAAAAAACAAACCTTCCTGCTAAATACCAATGCTGAATTAAAGCAACAGGCCGCGGAGATCAATAAAATAAAATCCTTACTGGAAAAAGATGAACAGATCATTGCTTTAAGAACTTCTGTTAAGCAGGCTGCAGAAGCACAACTTGAAAATGGCGTGATAACAGCAAACGATTTTATCCGCGAGGTCACCGCTGAAAACCTTGCCAGGCAAACCTATTCAACGCACCAGCTCCAGCTGGTCCGCGCAGAAATTAATTATAACACCCTTATTGGAGAATAATATGAAACCCAGTTTATTACCCATTTTATTACTGTTCCTCCTGCCTGTTTCAGGTTGCAAAAATGATGATGGAAACTTTGATGCACAGGGAACTTTTGAAGCAGAGGAGGTTATCGTATCATCAGAACTGCCTGGCAGGATTCTTTCCTTTTCCATTGATGAAGGAAATAGCTACCAGCAGGGCGATACCGTTGGAACCATTGATGCGGAAAACCTGGATCTTCAAAAAGCGCAGGTGCAGGCTTCTATGGAAGCCCTGAGTGAAAAGACCCTTGATGTACAACCACAGGTAAGGTTATTGGAAGAACAACTTAAAGTTCAGCAGGAGCAGATGAAAAATCTTTTGCATGAAAAAGAACGTGTTGAAAATTTGTACCAGCGGGATGCCGCTACCGGGAAACAAAAAGATGATATTCTTTCGCAGGTAGAAATACTTCGCCAACAGATGGAGGTAACAAAGCAACAATTAAATGTTCAGCGAACCAACATCGGAACCCAAAACAAAAGTATTCTAAGCGAGCGCAAACCCTTACAGAAAAGAGTTGAACAGCTCGATGAACAGCTCGGAAAATCAATCATAATAAACCCTGTGAGCGGAACAGTATTGACAAAATATGCAGAAAAAGGTGAGATCACTGCACCGGGTAAAGCTTTATATAAGATCGCGGACCTGTCGACACTAATCCTTCGTGCCTATATAACCGGTGAGCAATTACCTTCTGTAAAAACAGGCCAGCAGGTGAGTGTATATATAGATGATCGTGATGGCAAATACAAGGAATACCAGGGTACCATCAGGACCATTGCGGATAAAGCAGAGTTCACGCCTAAAACCATCCAGACAAAAGATGAAAGGGCAAACCTGGTATATGCCATCAGGATTGCAGTAAAGAACGATGGATATCTTAAGATAGGCATGTATGGAGAAGTAAAATTCAATCCTACACATGAACAGCAACAATAAATTTTTGATGCAGGAAGTAGTGAAGGCCAGTAACCTGGAAAAAAATTATGTTTCCAAAAAGCAGTCGGTCAATGCTGTAAAAAATGTTTCATTTTCCATTGCGGAAGGAGAACTGTTCGGCATTATCGGTCCGGATGGCGCAGGCAAAACCTCGTTGTTCAGGATGCTTACCACCCTGCTGCTGCCGGATGCAGGAGTCGCATCGGTAGCAGGGTTTGATATTGTGAAAGATTATAAGGAGATCAGGAAGATAGTGGGTTATATGCCAGGAAGATTTTCCCTTTACCAGGATCTTACGGTAAAAGAAAACCTTGAATTCTTTGCCACCATATTCAACACCACTGTTGAGGCCAACTATGAACTTATAAAGAATATTTACCAGCAGATCGAACCCTTTGCAGATCGCAAAGCGGGAAAATTATCGGGTGGCATGAAACAAAAGCTGGCCCTGAGTTGTGCATTGATCCATCGTCCCACAGTTTTATTCCTCGATGAACCCACTACAGGTGTGGATGCAGTATCAAGAAAAGAATTCTGGGAGATACTTAAACATCTTAAATCAGAAGGAATTACTATCCTGGTATCTACGCCTTATATGGATGAAGCCGGTTTGTGCGACAGGGTAGCCCTTATGCATCATGGATCCTTATTGAAAACAGACACACCAGCAAATATAATCAGCCAGTTCAACCTTCCCCTGCTCGCAGCCAAAAGCAGCAATATGTTTGCATTGTTGAATACACTTCGCAGTTCTTCCATGGTAAAGGATGTTTATCCTTTTGGTGAATATCATCATGTTATTCTTCACGATGAAAAACAAAGAAAGACATTCAGCGACCAGTTAACGGCAAGTATGGATGACCTGGAAATATCCTTTCCGCAACCCAATATCGAGGATTGTTTTATTAACATGATTGCGCATTGACCATGGAAAAGGTACAAATGATAAACGTAGAGCAACTAACCAAAAAATTTGGTGATTTCACGGCAGTGGACGCCATCAGTTTCAATGTAAACAAAGGTGAGATCTTTGGATTTCTTGGTGCAAATGGAGCCGGTAAAACCACTGCCATGCGCATGCTTTGCGGTCTTTCCATGCCAACATCGGGGAAAGCAACTGTGGCAGGGTTTGATGTTTACAGCCAGAATGAAAGGATCAAGCAAAACATTGGCTATATGAGCCAGAAATTTTCGCTCTACGAGGATCTTACCATCAGGGAAAATATCCGGTTCTATGCCGGCATTTATGGAAAAAGCAATGCCTATATCAAAGAACATACAGCAAGAGTATTACATAGGCTTGGCCTGGAAAAAGAAGCCGATCAACTTGTAGGCTCACTGCCATTGGGATGGAAACAAAAGCTTGCCTTTTCCGTAGCGATATTTCATGAACCGCAGGTTCTTTTCCTTGATGAACCCACCGGCGGGGTGGATCCTATTGCAAGGCGTGAATTCTGGAATCTGATTTATGAAGCAGCATCAACTGGCCTTACTGTATTTGTAACCACGCATTATATGGATGAGGCAGAATACTGCAACAGGTTATCCATCATGGTAGATGGAAGAATTGAGGCACTTGATACACCATCAGCACTTAAGAAAAATTTTCATGCAAAAAGCATGGATGAAGTGTTTATCAAACTGGCCAGGAAAGCAGAACGTTCAGCAGATTAACCGACCTGTTAAAAGAAGCAAATGAAACAGTTTCTATCCTTTGTGAAAAAAGAGTTCTATCACATCTTCCGCGACAGGCAAACCATGTTAATCCTGCTGGGAATGCCTATTGTGCAGATCATCATTTTTGGCTTTGCCCTTACCAATGAAGTCAAGAACACACGGATCGCCATCCTTGATCATTCAAAAGATGCAGCTACCCGTTCCATCACTGCCAAACTTGACGCAAGCAAATATTTTGATATTGAAAGATCTTTGACCACGCAAAATGAGATCGCTCAAACCTTTCAGCGTTCAAAGGTCAAACTGGTGGTCGTATTCCCCCAGAACTTCTATGACGACCTGCAGCATTTCAATAAAGCTCAGGTGCAACTCATTGCAGATGCTTCGGATCCCAATCTTGCCAATACAGTCACCAATTATGCCAGTGCCATATTGCTCGACTGGCTCGACAACCTGAAACAGGGTAGAAAGCTTCCCTATACTATTGAAACCAAAACAAGGATGCTATATAACCCCCAGCTTAAGGGTGCTTATAGCATGGTGCCTGGTGTGATGGCCATGGTGCTGATGATGGTTTGTACCATGATGACTGCCATAACTGTGGTGAAAGAAAAAGAACTGGGTACCATGGAGGTATTACTGGCCTCCCCTATCAGGCCAATAAAGATAATCATGGCTAAAGCCGTTCCAAACCTTGCATTATCGATCGTCAATATCAGTACCATTCTACTACTGAGCGTATATGTATTGAACGTGCCAATAAATGGCAGCCTGCTGTTGCTGGTATTTGAAAGCATCCTGTTTACTTTATGTTGTCTTGCACTGGGATTGCTTATATCTACCGCTACAGATTCCCAGCAGACGGCCATGTTCGTTTCACTTACCGGTATGTTCCTGCCCACCGTTATGCTAAGTGGTTTTATGTTCCCTGTGGAAAACATGCCCGTAGTATTGAGAACCATTTCAAATATAGTTCCCGCTAAATGGTATTACCTGATCGTAAAAGCTGTTATGATAAAAGGCGTTGGCTTTACAGCAGTATGGAAAGAAACAATGGTACTGACGATGATGACAGTTTTATTATTGTTTTTAAGTATTAAAAAATTCAGGATCAGACTGGCATGAGAACATTAAAATTTTTATTGCAGAAAGAGTTCAGGCAGATCTTCAGGAATCCTGTGATCATGCGACTGATCTTTGTCATGCCCGTAATGCAATTGCTCATCCTTCCCTGGGCTGCAGATTATGAAGTGAAGAATATCCGGATCAGCATTGTTGATCATGATCATTCTGCCTATTCAAGACAATTGATTTCCAAGATCACCGCATCAGGATATTTTTTATTGGAAGAAAATGCAGCAAGTTTTAAGCAGGCCCTGCACACAGTAGAAAGAGACCGTGCCGATCTCATCTTCGAAATACCCGCAGACTTTGAAAAAACCCTGGTGAAAGAAAATGAGGCGCAACTGTTTATGGCTATCAATGCCATCAATGGTGTAAAAGCTAACCTTGGGGGACTCTACCTGCAAAGCATTATAAGGGATTTTAACCAGCAGGTGCGTATGAAATGGATACAGATGCCGAGGTTGAACCAGGAATTAACGCTTGACATTACTACTTCAAACTGGTTCAATCCTTTGCTGAATTACCAGTTCTTCATGGTCCCCGGCATCATTGTGCTGCTGGTAACCCTGGTTGGAGCCAATCTTTCGGCCATGAATATTGTAAGAGAAAAAGAGATTGGAACCATTGAACAGATCAATGTTACGCCCATTAAAAAAATACATTTCAAACTGGGGAAGCTTATCCCCTTCTGGATACTGGGTATAGTGGTATTATCGGTAGGCTTTGTAATAGCCTATATCTTTTATGGAATATTACCTGCTGGAAGTGCCATCGTGATCTATGCTTTTTCTGCCGTTTACCTGCTTGCTGTGTTGGGATTAGGACTGCTCATTTCAACCTATACCCATAGCCAGCAACAGGCCATGCTGATATCGTTTTTTATGATGATGGTCTTTATTTTACTTGGCGGGTTATACACTTCCATTGAAAGCATGCCCACCTGGGCACAATACATCACTAAAATAAATCCCGTGGCCTATTTCATTGATGTGATGCGGATGATCGTTTTGAAAGGAAGTGGCTTTTATGATATACGATATCATTTTATGATCATCAGCGCCTTCGCCCTGGTATTGAATGGATGGGCCGTGGTGAATTATAAAAAGAGAAGCTGATTTTTTGGAATACGGAAAACGGAATACGGAATACGGAATGATAAATACAAATATTAAACGAAATACAAAATACAAAATGAGGCGTTGGAAATGTACCAGGTTAACTGAGAAAAATAATCTATTCAAATAGGTAGGGGTTAGAATAAGCAAAGAGTTACAGGTAAACTTGCCCTTCCGGCAAAATGTCTAATCGATCTTCTTATACGATGCCTATTAATAACAAGAATGCCCCCAGCATTTTCTATTAGTTTTTTGTATTTCAATTCCCCCAATCATTCTTGTCTTGTATTTCGTATTTTGTTTTTTGTATTTCAAATTCCGTTTTCAGTTTTCCGTTTTCCGTTTTCTAATTATTGATCGAAGCCATTGTTCTCAAAATGTTAGATGCCCATGAATAAACATTATGGTTCATGATCAGCCTGCGCATCTGTTTCATTTTCTTTTGCTGCATATCACGTGGCATTTCAAGGGCAGCCTTGATGGCGTCGGCACTTTGTTCAGTATCGTATGGATTAATAATAAGCGCACCGTGCAATTCATGTGAAGCACCCGCAAACCGGCTCAGGATCAGCACTCCATCATTCTGTTCACGTGATGCTATAAATTCCTTGGCCACAAGGTTCATTCCATCATGAAGGGAGGTAACCATGCAAAGGTTGGCCGACCTGTAATAAGGCATGATCTCATCATGGCTATGATGTCGCTTTAGAAACAGGATGGGTTGCCAGTTCTTGGTTTTAAATTTCCAGTTGATCCTGTTGATCTCTGCTTCCACAGCACTTACGGTATCACTATAGCTTTTTAAAAGAGAACGACTAACCGCACCAATCTGTACAAGGGTAAATCTTCCCTGGTACTGCGGGTACTTTTCAAGGAACCTTTCCACTGCAAGAAATTTTTCCAGCAGTCCCTTGGTGTAATCGATCCTTTCCACCCCAATGCACATCAAATCTGCATTTATGCCATGATGTTTCAGTATTTCTAAAGGCTCTACCCTATCGTTTGTTTTATTATCATAATCCTTCAGGGTAAAAGCAATACTGATAGGAAAAGGTTTTACAAGGGTAAAATGGTTACCGATCTTCACGGAAAAGTTCTCCCAGATCACTCTTGACTCCATTGCATTATTGACTGTTTCAAGAAAATTATTACAATGATATTGAGTATGAAATCCAATAAGGTCAGCACCAAGCATGCCACTCAATAATTCTTTCTGCCATGGACATATACCAAACGACTCAGAATTAGGCCAGGGTATATGCCAGAAGATAGCCACTTTGGCATCAGGTCTTTTATTTTTGATCAGCAATGGTAACAGTGCAAAATGATAATCCTGTACAAGTATGAAAGGTTCATCTTCATCCTTGATTTCTTCAAGCACGGCCCTGGCGTATAGTTCATTCACTTCCTTATAATGCTTCCAGTCTTCCATCCGGAATACAGGCCTGGTATGCGCAATATGACATAAAGGCCAAAGACCTTCATTCGAAAAGCCATAATAGAAATGATCTTCCTGTTCTTTCGTTAACCAAACCCTACGCAAGGTGTATTTTCCTTCATAGGGAGGTACCAGTACCTTATCATGTTCATCCACGGTTTCCCTGTCGGCATCACCACTTCCTGAGGCAATCCATAAACCGCCACAAGCTTTAAGGATTGGCTCAAGGGCAGTAACCATACCACTTGCAGGCATGATGCACTGAATCTCTTTTCCAACCTTAATATGCATATATGGTTCACGGTTCGATACCACTA
>JAEWIW010000362.1 GCA_023386855.1 Bacteroidota bacterium
GTGCCATAAGTGTTCTTCACCATTCCCGGTTGTGTACACAGCTGGCCAAATAAAGCCGACTGCTGGTCGCCCGCGATGCCTGCAATGGAAATGTTGGAATGTTTTACCACCGCTTCCGTTACTGCATATACTTTACTTGAAGGCCTGATCTCAGGAAGCATGGATGCGGGTATATCAAATAATTTCAGCAGGTCTTCATCCCATTCACAACTATGAATATTCATGAGCATAGTCCTGCTGGCATTGGTTACATCTGTGATATGGATCTTGCCACCGGTGAGTTTCCAGGTAAGCCATGAGTCAACCGTACCGAAGGCAAGCCTGCCTTCCTGCGCTTTCTGTTTTGCCCCCGGAACATTGTCGAGTATCCACCTCACTTTTGTTGCAGAGAAATAGGAGTCGATCACCAGCCCTGTTTTTTCCCTGATCATTGGTTCATGACCTCCCTCTTTTAGCTGGTCACAGAGGCCCGCGGTTCTTCTATCCTGCCATACAATAGCATTATATACGGGCTCACCGGTTTCCCTGTCCCATACGATCGCTGTTTCACGCTGGTTGGTAATGCCGATGCCGGCTACCTGCCCGGTGCGGATATTCGATTTAGCCATGACTTCGGCCATTACGCTGTACTGGCTCGACCATATCTCCTGCGGATCATGTTCCACCCATCCTGGTTGCGGGTAGATCTGCCTGAATTCTTTTTGTGCAATCGATGAAATATTTCCCGAATGATCGAACAGGATAGCCCTTGAAGAAGTTGTGCCCTGGTCCAGTGCAAGTACATAGCTTTGGTCTGACATCCTTTTTCTTTTGAAATTATAGGAAATTCATAAACAAATAAAGCTTATACTTAATATTGTCCTGTTATCACAAATAATATTACGATACTACTTGCTTTGATTTAAATTACCAGCCAATCTTTCAATTTCAACCCAAACATTCATCACATGAGTTTTTTTGTTCGCGCGCGCTACCGTAATGCTGCGCTATTCGGTGGAATGCTCTTGAGCGGTGCGGTGCTTGCTTCTTTTACAGGAACCCCGGGAGGCAGGCCCAACTTCAACTTCGCTGATACCACCAAGGGAGATACCGCTAAGTTCGCGGCTTTCAGGGATCTTCCATTGAAACCTACAAGGACGATTTCATTCAATACCAAAGAAGGAACCTGGATGTCGCTCGATATCAGTCCTGATGGTAAAACTATTTTATTCGACCTGATGGGCGATATCTATTCCATGCCTGTTAGCGGCGGAAAAGCAAATGCGATTACCACCGGTATTGCTTTTGATACCCACCCGCGTTATAGCCCTGATGGTAAGAAGATCCTGTTTACCTCCGACAGGAGTGGTTCGGAAAATATCTGGATCATTGATACAGAGAAAAAGGATACGATCCAGTTGACCAAAGACAGGGACCAGAACTTCCCTTCCGCAACATGGTCGGCCGACGGAAATTATATCATTGCTTCGCGCGGTCGCCTCGATATTAAACTCTGGATGTATCATAAAGATGGCGGTGGTGGAATCCAGCTGATTGAAACACCCAATCTTAAAACAATTGACCCTGCAGTAAGTGCCGATGGAAGATATATTTATTATTCGCAGAGAACAGGATCATGGAATTATAATGCCTCCATGCCGCAATATTCAATAGGATTGTACGACAGGGAAGATGCGAAAACAAGAACCATTGCAGCCCGCTATGGATCCGCGTTTACGCCTGTGTTATCAAAGGATGGTAAATGGATGGTATATGGTTCAAGGTATGAAGACAAAACAGGACTTGTGCTTCGCAATCTTGAAAGCGGTGAAGAAAACTGGCTTGCTTACCCGGTTCAGAGAGATGAACAGGAATCCATTGCAACCATGGGAGTATTACCCGCGATGACCTTTACTCCTGATAATAAATCTGTGCTTGCTTCTTATGGTGGTAAAATATTTCGCATACCCATCGACGGTAGTAAGCCTGTTGAGATCCCATTTGAGGCAGATGTAAGGCTGGAACTGGGGCCAAAAGTGAATTTCAAATATCCTGTAAAGGATTCAGCCTATGCACTGGCTACACAGATCAGGGATGCTGTTCCTTCACCCGATGAAAAGAAACTTGCTTTTACAGTGTTGAACAGGTTATACGTAATGGATTATCCTGGTGGCAAGCCTGTTCGCTTAACAAAAAATGAATTCACTGAAGCGCAGCCTGCCTGGTCGCCCGATGGTAAAAGTATAGTGTTTACTACATGGACTCCCGCAGGAGGACATCTTTACAAAGTAAATCTTGCTGCTAAAAATGCAGTGACGAAACTGACCAGTGAAGCGGCATTATATGAAAACCCGGTTTTTTCTCCCAAAGGCGACCGCATTGTTTTTACAAGGGGTAACCTGAGAAGTTATAAAGAAAGCATCGGGCCTGTTGCCAACGGAACTGAGAATAAATTATCATGGATGCCTGCCAGTGGTGGAGCGATCACTGATATTGATCGTGCAGTCTTCAGGAGCAACCCGCATTTTGTGAAGTCGGATGAAAACAGGATCTATCTTAACCAGGGGGGAAACCTGGTATCGATCCGGTGGGATGGAACAGATGAAAAAGTTCATGCCAAGATCACTGGCATCACTACCTATGGCATCAGTAATTTCAAGGATGATGAACATAGGCATGAACTCAATGCAAAGGACTTTTGCCTGTTGACTGAAAAAGCACAGCAGGAAATGGAACTTCGCTTACCCACACCAGCTGGTACAATTACTATGGCACCTGATGGTGATAAAGCGCTTGCGGTGGTGAACAATGACATCTTTGTTGTGACCATTCCAAGAACAGGTAAGGTTGCCAATATCTCTGTTGCTGACCCGGCATCCTCCAATTTCCCTGCTAGAAAGCTAACGGAACTTGGTGGCGAATTTGCTTCATGGTCGGCCGATGGCAAGAAAGTACACTGGTCTTTAGGTAATGGCCATTTCATTTATGATGTTGATAAGGCTAAGCAATTTGAGGACAGTGTAAAGCTGGCTAAAAAAGAAGAGGGTATTAGGAAGGCCGATTCACTGGCGAAAGCAAAAACAGACTCAGTGAAAGTAAAAGCGGATTCTATAAAGATCGCTAACAGGTTACCTGCAGTGAAACCCGCAGCGGATACGCTTTCACCCAAAGCTGATTCCTTAATGAACAAGCTTTCTGATAAGCCGGCAGAGCCTTCTTACAAACCTGAAGAAACACAGGTTAAAGTGTATTATAAAAAAGATTTTCCCAATGCTACGGTGCTGTTGAAAGGCGCAAGGATCATAACTATGAAAGGAGATGAGGTGCTGGAGAATGGTGATATTCTCGTGGTAAATAACCGCATCAAGGCAATTGGTAAATCAGGAACACTGGAGGTTCCAAAAGGAGCTAAAACGGTTGAGCTTAATGGTAAGACTATATTGCCGGGATTTGTAGATACGCATTCGCATATGTGGGCGCAATGGGGACTGCATAAGAACCAGTCGTGGATCTATGCTACAAACCTTGCCTTTGGTGTTACCACAACCAGAGATCCGCAAACAGCAACCACTGATGTGCTGACCTACAGTGATATGGTAGAAGCAGGACAAATGGCAGGTCCAAGGATCTATTCCACTGGTCCTGGTGTTGGCTTCTGGATGTACAATGTGAGAGACTCTGCACATGCCAGCAGTATATTGAAACAGTACAGCAAGTATTACAATACGAAGTATATCAAGATGTACCTGCTCGGGCCACGTAATGTTAGGCAGTGGATCATTAAGGCTGCGAAGGACCAGGGACTGATGCCAACAACTGAAGGCGGCTTAAATTTCAAGTTGAATATGACCAATATGCTGGATGGATATCCTGGTCATGAGCATAGCATACCTGTGTATCCATTGTATAAGGATGTGATCAATACCGTTGCAGAATCAGGAATGGCTGTGACGCCTACATTGCTGGTATCTTATGGAGGACCATGGGCAGAGAATTATTTCTTTGAAACCGAGGAGCCTTATAAGAATAAGAAGATGCAATACTTTATGCCTTATGAAGAACTTGCTGCAAAAACAAGAAGAGTGCAGGGATGGTTCATGCCCGAAGAGCATGTGTTTACCAAGCATGCAAAATCAATGAAGTCGATGGTGGAAAGTGGTGCCCTTGCAGGAATCGGAAGCCATGGTGAATTCCAGGGATTGGGATACCATTGGGAATTATGGGCATTGCAGAGTGGCGGAATGAAAAATCATGACGCGCTGAAAGTGGCTACCATACTGGGTGCCAGGGCACTTGGACTGGATGGTGATTTAGGAAGTATTGAGGAAGGAAAACTTGCCGACCTGATCATCCTTGACAAGAATCCGCTTGAAAATATCCGCAACAGTAACACGGTGAAATTTGTAATGAAGAATGGAAGAATGTATGAAGGCGATACCATGGATGAAGTGTACCCTGTTCAGCGTAAACTGGAAAACAGCGAATGGAAATTTGAAGGACCGAAAGAAAATACAGGGATTAGTGAATAGTGATTAGTGATTAGTTATTAGTGAAAGGCGTGCGGCGGATTGCTTGCACGCCTTTTTCTTTTGAGGAAAGAGTATTCAAATAAAATATGTTCAATAGCTAAAGGGGGTAGCGCAATTAAGCGTGTCATTTAATATTAGTGGCTGGATTCAACTAGTCACTAGTCACTAGTCACTGATCACTGGGTTTCCCCGGTCCCAAGATCTTTCCCTATTTTTAAACCTATGAAATCCTTTCTGCCGATTTTATTATTCCTTCCTATTCTTGCTGCCGGTCAGTTGACGCTCTCTCCTGTCTTTTCTGATCATATGGTTATGCAAAGAGATGCTCCTCTGCGTATATGGGGAAAAGGCATCCCGGGAAAGAAAATTTCAGTTTCATTCGATAAACAAAAACATACTTCGATTGTTCAAAAAGATTCCAGTTGGATCATTGCATTGAAATCCATGAGGGCTTCATTAAATCCACTCACCTTAACGATTTCATCCGGCAAGGACAGGATCCGGTTGAATGATATTTTAGTGGGAGATATATGGATTTGTTCGGGACAATCCAATATGGAATGGCCGCTGCAAAATGAAATGCATTGGAAGGATGAAAAATTACAGGCATCACAGCCACTGGTCAGGTTGAATAATCCGCCTCCTGTCGGAAGATATGTATATGGTGTTCCTTATAATGATTCACTTAACCGAAGACTTAATTCAAAAGATTTTTACGAATGGAATACGTGGCAGCAATGTGATAGCAATAGCGCTAAATCCATGTCGGCGATCGGTTATTATTTTGCCAAGGCAATAGTACAGGAGGAAAATATTCCTGTGGGAATCATCAACCTTTCTATTGGAGGTGCACCTATTGAAACATTTATCAGCCAGGGATCTTTAAGCCATGATAAACGCTTTGCTTTAAAGGTTAAGGGCAACTGGTTATATAACAATAGCCTTCCCGAATGGACCAGGGAACGCGGACTTCAGAATGTTGGTATCAATACAAAAGGTTTTAGTGATGGAGCTGGACCCAACCATGCTTATAAACCAGGCTTTG
This sequence comes from Bacteroidota bacterium, assembly GCA_023386855.1. Classification (GTDB taxonomy): domain Bacteria; phylum Bacteroidota; class Bacteroidia; order Chitinophagales; family Chitinophagaceae; genus Flavitalea. Next base: position 5,554 of record JAEWIW010000362.1, read on the forward strand.
CATTTGAAAGCGGGGTTAGACCATTAAGCAATTTTCCTATAAAAGGTGTTTTATGGTACCAGGGCGAAAGCAATTCACTTGACGCGGATAGAGTAAAGGAATACCCTGCGCTTATGCAAGTACTCATCAATGATTACAGGAGGAACTGGAATCAACCCAAAATGCCTTTTTATTGGGTACAGTTATCTTCCATTGACACTACTCATTATGAATCCCGGCTCTGGCCGGAATTCAGGGATGAACAGCGTAAACTTCTCAATGAAGTGAAATATGGTGGCATTGCGGTCTGCAGTGATATCGGCCTTCGCGATAATGTTCATCCCACTAACAAAAAGCTGGTGGGAGAGAGGCTTTCCAGGTGGGCACTAAACCAGGTGTACGGTAAAACAATTATCCCTTCCGGTCCTTTGCCGATGAAAGCAGTATACCAGGAAGGAAATATTATTGTTTCATTTCAATATTCCGATGGACTAAAAACTGCTGATGGCACTTCTCTAAGTGGTTTTTCTATTGATGGAACAAACGATGCTAAAGCCATTATCCGTCATAATAAGATCATTATTCCTTCAGGTCAAAAACCTGCATATGTCTTTTATGGATGGAAACCCTTTAGTGATGCGAACCTGGTGAATAATGAAATGCTTCCTGCTTCAACATTTAAAATACCTGTTAAATGAAATATCTTTTTGTTCTTTTCTTTTTTCTCTTATCGCAGTTGAACAGTTTTGCCCAGGTAAAATTGCCCGTATATCCCGACTCGCTTTTTTCAACCTATTATCACCAACGGTGGACATTATTTCAACAACTCCCCAATACTACCGGTGATATCATCTTTCTTGGGAACAGTATCACTGATGGAGGTGAATGGTCTGAACTGTTCAATGATGTAAAAATAAAGAACCGCGGCATCAGTGGTGATGTTACCACCGGGTTGATGCATAGAATTGAAGAGATCATAGAACGCAGGCCTGCTAAGGTTTTCATGCTTATCGGTGTAAA
>JAEWIW010000413.1 GCA_023386855.1 Bacteroidota bacterium
GTATTTCCGGCTTTTCGAAGGCGCTATGCCCGCCTGCTTTTTGAAGAACTTGCTGAAAGCCGCAACAGAGCTATAATTGAGTTGCTGGCTTACCATCGTGATATTATTGTCGGGATTGTTCAACAAAAGCCTGGCCTCGTTCACCAGTGCTTCGGCTAAGATCTCTCCCGGGGTTTTGCCTGCAATTTCCCTGCACACCTGGATAAGATATTTATCCGAGATGAATAGCCTGGAACTATAAAACTGTAAGGGTTCCTGTGACCTGAAGTGGAAGGCAACCAGTTTCATGAATTTGAGGAATAATTCTTCTTCACGACTAACCGTTTTCTTTCTCTTCAGATGGTAATATGATGAATAGATCTCTGCCGTTTCGAACAACAGGTTAAAGATTAGGCTTTGCATGATCTCGTTATGAAATACACCATCATGTTTCGATCGTTCATACATCCGGGTAAATAAATCTCCCAGCATTTCCCATTCACTTTTCTTTAGTTTAAGCTGGGCAAGAGAATTATAATTGAAGAAACCCAGGTGCTCGAGTTGCCTTGCATCGAGGATATTTTTTAGCAGGAATGCTCTTTCAAAAATCAACACTCTTGCCCTGAAATCCTTGCTGTGATCCTTCACCTGGAGAAGCGTAGAAGGGATGGCGCTTAAAAACATGCCACGTCGGATCAATAGCTTTTCATTATTGACCAGCAGCGTAGCCTGCCCTGATGAACATAAAACATATACATAAAAGTCTGCACGAAAAGCTTCTTTGGGATAAGAAACAATTCCTGCTTCATTGGAAATGAACCAGGCCCCTGAAGCATCCTTGTATCCGAATAATTTCAGGATGGTGCTGATATTTTTTGTATAGTTTCTCACCCGCGTTATCATCAAAAATAAGAAGCAGTGGGTTGTGCACAAAAAAATCGCCCACTATTGAAATAGCGGGCGATAACCTTTAAATACCTGCAGCAACAGACTTTTGCGCCTTTTGTAACTGCATTTTCTTTTTAGTGTTTGCGATCTTTATCCTCAATAGTATTACCATCAATGCCCAGCAAACAAGGCTCATCAGCAGGAGATACCTGATATGTGGTTGTGCATCCGCATAACTTCCCCCATACACAGCAAGCTTCCTGAAACCCTGTAAAAATTGTGTTAGCGGTAAGGTGTTGCCAAGAACATGTATCCATCCTGGCATGGCTTCCAATGGCCAGGTGAAGCCGCTGAGAAGAAAGGAGGGTGTGGCAATGACCATCAATAATTCCGTTGCTCTTAGCTGGTTTGGTATAGCCAGGGAGAACAGCATTCCTACAAACATGCAGGCCAGGCTGAACACGGTTACCAATAGTACCATTGGCCAGTTGAATACCCGGATATCAATCCTGAACATGGGATAAAAAGAACCTACCAGCAGCCACATGCCGGCAATTAAAGGGAAAAAGGGAACGGCTTTCAAAAGAATATGATAGTTACTGTTGGTACTTATCCTGGTGAGCTTTTTAAAATATCCATCTTCAAAGTCCCTGGCGAACACGAGTCCTAGTGCAAGGAAGATAACCTGTTGCATAATGGTTCCAATAATTCCCGGCACCATCAGTTCGAGGTAATTACCCGCCGGGTTATAGAACCTTGTATAGTTTACTTTGAATGGCTCATATCTTTGTGAAGCAGTTTGCGCATCCATTCCTGCTTTTTTCAATGCTTCAATTTCCATCCCTGCATTAAGTGTTCCCATGACCGTTTGGATGGCCCTGCTGGCAAAGTTGGCTGTAACCAGGTTGCCTGTATTAATGTCGGCCAATACTTCAGGATATTTCTTTTGTAAAATACCAGCTTCGAATCCTGTTGGTATCCTGATCACCGCAACATATTCCTTTGAAGGCATTTCTTCCGCAATATTCCCATCATCATATTGAACCTTTGCAATAAGGAGGTTTTCATTCTCATCGAGTGCTTCAATGATCATAGCACTTAATGAAGTATGATCTTCATCTATCACCACCACTGGCATATCGGTGATCTTACCGTACTTATACACCTGGATAAATAATAATCCATAAAGTATAGGTGCACCGAAAAAGATGAGCAGTAATACCCTGTTGGAAAATATCCTTTTCCATTCCACGCGTAATAGTTTCCTGAATGTTTTCATCTTGAACAGTTATGGTTTGATAAATACGGTGGAGTTATTGTAAAGCCCTGGTGTTTCATTAAGCTGTTCGGGTCTTAACCTTATTTCGTATAAACTTTCACCTGGCTTTCTGTTCGGTGCAGTGCTGGTATTATCGGCATACCTTGGCAATTGTTTTACCGCTACAATTTTTGCAGCGATGATCCTTTCTTCTCCTGGAATGCCTATGTTGAGTTTTTGACCAACCTTGTATTGGCTGATCTCTTTTTCATTTATGCTGAACCTGAAATACAACGACTGGTTTACTGTGCCGGTAACAAAACTATATCCTGGCGTGGCAAGTTCTCCTTCCTGCAGGTTCACAGATTCGATAAGCATATCAGAAGGGGCAACGAGGTATCGTTCTTTTTCTGCCTGGAATACTTCGTTGCGTGCTCCAAGTGCCCGCTGCACCTGTCCTTTGGCGCTTTGGATGGTTTCCTTCCTGGTGCCGGAAAGGATCTCTTTTTGTTTTGCCTTAATGGCTTTTACCTGTGCCTGCGACATCTCGAATTTTGATCTTGCGTCATCGAACTGCTGGGCAGGGATAAGAGAATCACGAAACATATTTTCCAGTCGATGGTAACTTTGCCTGGCGAACAACATCTGCGCTTCTGCTGCTTCTACCTGGCTTTGAACTTGCTGGAGCTGGTCTTCTGTAGCCCCATTTTTGGCCAGGTCTAATTGTCCCATCGCTGCTTCCAATGCACCATTGGCCTGCTCCAGTTTTGCCGCTATCTCCGGAACCGAAACAATGGCCAGGGTATCGCCCTTATGTACCTGTTGCCCTTCCTGGATAAAAATCTTTTCTATCCTTCCTGCTATTTTGGGGGCAATATCAATGGTTTCAAGTTTTACTTTTCCTTCCGGGCTAATTTGGGTTTGTTCATGTTCACCGCAGGAGCTTAACACGATTGCGGGTAATATCATGAGGAATGTGGTAAACCAATTTTTCATGTAATAAAATATTTAAAGGTTGTTGAAATTGAGTTGTGCTATTATTGCAATAAAGTTCCACTTAGATCTGCCGCTTTGAGTGCTGCCCTGCGTTGATCAAATACTGCCTGCTCATAATCAAAGCCGGCTTTTTCCAGGTCGTTCATGGCGCTGAGTAATTCAGTCATAGTAGTAAGTCCATTGATGTATTGCTTCTTCACAAAATCATAGGTTTCCCTTGTTAAGGCAATCTCCTTTTTTTTCAGTGCAAGTTTTTGGGTGTTCACCTGGTAATCCTGTTTTGCTTTTTGATAACCAAGGGTCAGTAGTTCCCTGGCTGATCTTTCCTGTACCTGCAGTGCTTCTATCTCCATGGATTCCTTGCGTGCATTGTTTCTTGCCGCAAGTCCATCGAATAAATTCCACTGAAGCTTAATGCCCGCTGCCCATTTGGGTTCCAGGAGTGAAAGATCCTTGTCGCGCAGTTCATACTGGCCAAAGGCAACCAGCTTTGGAATGTATTCAGATAACTCGGCTTTAGCCTTGTACTTTCTTGCCTCCATTCCTTCATGAAGCGCTTTTATTTCGGCTCTTTCAGCAGGTTGTATGGTTACATCAAAATATGCAGCCACCAGTTCCGGCTTCATCCGCCCTAATTCCTTTATATCGACGCCCGTAAGTTGGTGAAGCTTGTGGAGCAGGATTTTTTTATTGCTTTCATTTTCTATTTTTTTGTACTCAAGTCTTTGCCTTGCAAGCGTTATTTTTTTCCTGTCGAGTATGGTTGCCAAACCATTCTTAATGGCTCCTTCAACAAATTTATTTTGTTGTTCCAGCAACTCGGCTGTACTGTTTATAATGGCATCGCTTTTATGCAGTAATGCCAGCTGGTCATATACCTCTGAAACTTCCAGCCATAATTTGGTTTGTTCTTTTTGAGATAAATGATCGAGCGCTTTTTGCTGATGTTCATATGCACGCAATCCATTTTTGATCTTTGTTCCACCGAAGAGCAGCCATTGCCCGGTGAGGGTGGTTTTGAAAATATTCTTTTCCTGTATGGGGCTTACAGGTTGCAGGGGAATAGTTGAGGGAAGAGGGTTGTTGAAAGGGATTCCTGCCGCCTCCTTGATGAGCAGGCCCTGTGTTCCCATTAATAATTGCTGGAGGTTACCCGGGAAAACAATATCATCGTTCAGCCTGGTATAACCGGCCGTTACTCCGATTTTTGGGAGGTAATTGAAACGGGCCGACTGCATATCGATCCCGGTTACTTGTTTCCTGATCTGCAACAATTGCAAACTGTCGTTTTGCTTTGTTGCTTCACTATAAAGCCATTGAATATCTTCATTGAAATATTGCGCAACTGCTCCTGAATAAACAAATAGCACCGCTATTGCCAGCATGATCTTTTTCATTCCATTCATATTTAAAGGTTGTTATGAATCTGATCATGCAAAGCTCCTGAATGCGCGAGTTGTTTATTTGTCCAATATTCGTTATTGTTTGTCCAGAATGTTTTAAATAATAAAGCACCAGCGAAGCCGGTGCTTTTAATAATTGCAATAGAAAAATTACTTCGCAGGAGTGATAATGATATTCCTGTATTCAATGGGGCCATGATCGCCCTGGATCATGATGGGCCCCGGGAGTTCTTCATGGCTGTCCAATGCTCCACCTGTTATACCGGGTATATCCTGGTTACAGATGATATTTTTACCGTTGGCTACGATATTAACATTCCTTCCCACCAGGGTGATATCATAGGTCTGCCATTCGCCCGCTTGCTTTGCAGCCATTTCAGTTGGCGTCAAAAAACCATAGATCGCTCCCAGCAGGTGCTTTTCAGGTTCTCTTCCATAGTCATCCTCGATCTGCACTTCATAGCGGCCGCGTAAGTAAACGCCACTGTTGCTTCCCTTTGGGCAACGGAATTCTACGTGAAGTTTGAAGTCGTTGTACTTTTCTTTGGTGATAAGATTGGCACCCGACTTATCACTTTTCATAATACCATTGTTTACGGTCCACTGGTTATTGCCCAATGCGATCCACTGGTCCATATTGTTGTCACCAATCAGTTGAACGGGAGTGCCCCAACCTGGTTCTTTTTCCTTACGTAACAGAGGAGCTTTCCTGGCAGTCCACTGGTAAGTTTTTCCATTGGCAGCAGTCATGGTGCCTGCTAATGAATCGCCCTGGAAATTTCCTTCAAACTTTAGATCGTTGTTTTCCTCTTCCCATTGAGGTGGCAGGCTGAAGCTGATCTTATTGTCGTTGAACAGCACACTGGAAACTGGTCTTGCACTTCCTGTTATACCAACATAGGAGCCTACAAATCTTTTAGAACCGGAATGTACCACTTCCAGCCAGGATGGATATTCTTTTCCATTTTCATGGATCGACATATCCCATCTTCCTTCAATAGGAGATTGGGCTGATAGGTTTAAAGTGCCAAAGCTTAACGCCATTAAAAGCACTAAGAATAATGATTGAAACCCTGGTTTACGCATATGGTTATTTTATTGGTTTGTTGAAATAAACATCCGGAGAGGACTTAGCCATTGCTAATGTAATAAGAAATGCTTTTATTACTCCTGTTAATATTCCCAGGACCCTCCAAACAGGTTTGTAATATTTGTCACGAAACCCAGGTCAAGCTTTCGATAGTTTTGAAGGTTTATAACGATCGCATGATATGAATGTTCAATTAGGGCTTAAGGAAAACTGGAAGCAATTCACCCTGCTGGTGATTATCAATGCATTTGTTGGCGGCATGGTGGGGCTTGAGCGTTCCATACTTCCGAGGATCGCAGAACAGGAATTTCATGTGGCTGCAAGATCAGCAATAC
>JAEWIW010000425.1 GCA_023386855.1 Bacteroidota bacterium
GCCCAATAGGGCATCCTATAACCTTTTTGAAAACACCTACAGGTTTGGATCGTTGGTTTTTGGTGGGGGGCAGGTATTGATCCCTATGATGTATGAACAATTTGTAGAGCGACCAAAAGCCCTTGAAAAGAGGAAGGAACCAAAAAATCCGAATGTCTTAAGAATTGAACGCGATGATTTTTATACAGGCGCAGGAATAGTTCGTGCCGTCCCCGGACCTGTTTTTTCCATCGCCAGTTTCATGGGCGGCATGGCCATGAAAGATAAGGGCCATTTTATGCAGGTCCTGGGATGCTTTATTGCAACAGTCGGTATTTTCCTACCCAGTGCTTTACTGGTACTATTTTTCTTTCCCATCTGGAATAATCTCAAAAAATATGCGGTGGTATATCGTTCCATGGAAGGTATCAACGCGGTAGTAGTAGGAATAATGCTGGCTTCCACCTTTTATATGATGAAGGATATTTCCCTTACTGAATTCAAAACCGTAAGCGCTGTCAATATCGGTGTAATTCTCTGCACCTGGCTTTTACTAGCCTATACAAGGATCCCAGCCCCTGTGATTGTGTTGGTATGCCTGGTATTAGGATGGATATCAATATAAAATAATATGTAATTAGATCATAAACATACTATTCAAAAAAATTAAACCTTGAACTGTTCATCATCCTGATCTGGTCTTCAAGGGCTTCCTCGGCCGTTTTCATGTGTTCGTATTTCATTTTTAATGAAAGCGCATAACCTTCCAGGTCTGGAAATAGGCTCGCCCGGTGAATATTCATCTTTAAAAGATCCCTTATTGCTGTTCTTTGTTCTTCCACTGGAATTTCAATCCTGATAACCGAGCGGAAAACCTCGTTTCCCAGGAATTTAAGCTGTTCCATAAAAGGAGCTGTTGAATTCCCCGAACTCACAAAAATGGATTGCTGTAGAGAGTATCGTTTGTTCATTCTAAAAGGTTCAACCGGAAATACCAGGCTTAGGTCATCCTGGTAAAAAATCTTTTCAAATATTTCCCCACTTATATGGCCATTTGCCTTTTCCCATTCTTCAGGAAAAAGCTTTGAAAGAATATCTCCGGCAGCTTTTTTAATCTGGTAAATATTGATGGCCCAAATGGCCACCCGGTCGAGGGAATTGAAACATTGTTCAAAAGCGAAGTAAGCGGAAATGAAAGGAGACTTGGAAAAATCTACCAGCCTGGTCGGAGCCCCATGGTGTTGCATGAGGGCCAACCATTCCAGCACGTGTTCAGGAGTTTCATCCCTGTTAAGGTAATTCCTTGCACCTCTTTGAAATTCCCTCAAAAAAGCCAGTTCTATACCCTTCTGGATCCTGATAAAACGGGTTCGCTCCAGTGCATTCCGCAGTTCCCAGTCTGGATTCAATTGTCCGCGGAAAACCCAGTTTTCGGACATATCATTGGTTATTTTTTTATAATCTTCCCAACTATCTGCAAGGAGTATGGTTGGCTCATCCATTCGCTTCTCCATTGGAGGCTTTTTCTAATTAAAAAAAATTATACGCCAGTTTATACCCTTATTTCGAGGTTGAACTGAGGTCAATTTTTCTCATTAAAGTAAAAAGCGGTGGTTGTTGAAGGAAAAAACTGTATTTAGAAGGGTTTATTTCAGGCTTTTTAAGAGGTAAAAACCTTTTTATTAATGAAAATCAATGTTTACATTTATATAGGATGATTTTTATGACATACTGGCACCATTTTTATGCATTTTAAAAAGGAAATCTACCATATGACATCGAATCTCAGAAAATCAGGAAAATCTCACGACAAGCGGATACACCTTGAATATCCCCGGGAAGCGGTATACTGGTCAAAAAAATTTGAAGTCTCATCTACGCAATTACTTGAAGCAGTAAAAGCTACCGGAACTAACAGGGTTGAAGCAGTTGCCCGGTACCTCTATGAGAAGATTCTTACCCCACGCTCCTAGTTTTAAAGTTTAATTGTCCTGCTAGGTTTCATCTGATATAGCAATTCTCTAAACCATATAATTGCAATAATTCGGACAACCTTATTTGCTTGCTCATTTGGTCAATTAATCTTACTCATTTTGGAATCGTTATATTGCTTCTTTTTTGTCACTCTGTAATTCTTTTCCGATCCGCCGCCTTTTCGTTGTCAAACCGCAACAATTTGTAATTATCCTTTCTACAATTCAATTATTAATAATCAGAATAAGGAATTGTTTCATCGAAATGGGAAACAAAATAGACAGCTTTTCTGGCAAAATTTTTTTCTTATTCAGGTTAAAATAATCGTTATGAATGGACATAATTATAGCGAGGATGAAGTCTTCTCAGGAGACTCCATGATAGAAACAATATTTCGGTGGAACCGTGAATGGACAGCAATGATTGTAAAACCCTTTACGCAGGAAGGCAAATTATTGCATTATATAGTTAAACTGATTGGTGGACCTATCCTCTTTCTGAAAAAAGATCATGAAGGTGAATGGATAGAACTCAAGCAGGGCTGCACTGAGCGGTCGAAAGCTGTAGGTCGGGCGATCGAATATTCTTTTCTCTCCTAAAAAAATTAAGGGCAGCGATCGCTGCCCTTTTTCATATCCTTAAAAATAATGCTGAGTTATTTCTTCAGTTGATCCTGTATTCTTTTAGCTTCTGCAAGATGCTTCTTTAATACCGGCAATGTTTTGCTTGCGAAAGCTTTTACATCGGCATTGTCTGAATTTTTTGCCATGTCTTCAAACTTGTCTACATCTTCTTTATGATCTTTCACCATCATATCAATATAGTCCTTGTCAAACTCTGATCCAGTCTTGTTTTTCAGGTCATTGATATGTTCCTGGTGTTCACCTTCAGGACTCATGGGAAGAGTTACATTCTTAGTTGCAGCAAGTGATTTCAATTCATCATTCGCTTTGCTATGATCTGTTACCATCATTGCTCCAAAGTCTTTCACACTCTGGTTAGTTGCTTTTTCTTTTGCAAGATTACCCAATTCAACTTCCATTTGTCCTCCGCTTGCGGCTTCAACCATAAACTTCCCGGCTTCATCGAGATTTGATCTGTCGACCGTATTCGCTGAACCCGTTGCATTACCCATGCCCATTGAATCATTGGGATTCATCATGCCATCGCTATTGCCGTTTGTAGTATTGCTTCCGATGGCATTATCATCAGCATCATGATTATTATCCCCACATGCCTGGAATGCAAATGCAGCCAGTGCAATCATGCAGGCCAAACTCAATTTTTTCATAGTATTTACTTTTAATTTTTAAATAGAATAAGCTTTCTCTTAAGTACAAAAGGCATGCCCCCCGTTTATCAATCGAAAGCTAATTTGGTTCAGCAATTGAGTATTTTAGATGGCATATCTTTTATGCAATAACAGTTATAACTTAACCAGGTAATATCATCCGTATGGATCCTTTCAATGCCAGTGTTCCCAGGCATAAAATAAATCCCTTTGCCTCTTTCTGGATGGGGGGATATGAATGCACCGACCAGTTGAATGCTTTTGGAAACAGGGTTGACCTCCTTCATACCACTGGACATTTACAGCAGTTAGAACAGGATTACAGGCTGTTGAAAGAGTATAATATTTGTACGGCCAGAGAGGGAATAAGATGGAGCCAGGTAGAAAAAAGGCCATATTGTTACGATTGGTCTACGGTTAAACATATGCTTGATACTGGCCATGATCTGCATATTCAGCAGGTCTGGGATCTATGTCATTTTGGTTATCCAGATGACCTTACACCTTTGCACCCAATGTTTGCCAGGCGCTTTGCCATGATGAGTAAGGACTTTGTAAAAATGTACAAAAATAAATTCCCTGAAAAGCAATTGATCGTTACACCAATAAATGAAGTCAGTTTTATTTCCTGGTTGGGTGGTGATACAAGGGGAACCAGCCCTTATTGTATCAATATGGGATGGGAGGTGAAGTATGCTTTAATGCGGGCTTATATTGAAGCGGTATACGCCATGAGGGAGGTTGATCCTCATGTGATGATCATGAGTACTGAACCCCTGGTGAATATAGTTCCCCAGGACAGGTATAATAAAGAACAGGTTTTGTTGGCCCATAAAAAAAATGAAGACCAGTTCCAGGCAATGGATATATTAACCGGGAGAACCTGCTGTGAATTAGGAGGGGCACCGGAACTGCTGGATATACAGGGATTGAATTTCTATTATAATAATCAATGGATCGATGGAACATCCACCTTCCTTCCATGGTATAATGATAACAATGATATACGATGGAAGCCTTTAAGTGAAATGATTAACAAGGCCTATCATCGCTACCAAAAACCAATATTGATTTCTGAAACCAGTCATTGCGGCGAACACAAGCCCAACTGGATTGAATTCATCACAAAGGAATGTTGTAAGATAATAGAAGATGGTATTCCTTTTTGGGGCGTTTGTCTTTACCCAATTATTGACCGGCCCGATTGGGATCATTTACATCAATGGCATGATGCAGGGTTATGGAACATTCGTGTTATGGATGGGCATGGGCATGATCGTGAATTGCATGTTCCCTATGCAACAGAGTTGATAAAGTCACAATTAGTCATTGATCAAACCATGAAACAGTTTAACCCGAAACTTTTACAGGAAGAATTTATTCATCATCGGGATCAACAGGCGGTTTAACAGCAGGATGTTCCTTTCCATTATGGCAGGTGAAACAGGTAACCATTGCCATGCCTGTTGATTTATCCAACTCGTTATTGAAGTATTTTTTATTCAGCTTCATCGTCATCTTTATCATACCACGGGCTATATCCTTATTTCCCTTGGCATCACTGGCAAAGTTTAATTTGCCATCGGTTCCCCGTTCATGGCAGAAGCCACATTTAACACCAAGAGATTTGGAGAAATGCTTCATGGTGCTATCCAATTGATCCTTTGTAATATTTTTGGGAAGCACTTTAAGGTTCTTGAATTCGCCGTCGCCATTGAGCGAAAAAGACAGCAATCCAACCGACAAAGCAGTGATGGTGATGATTAAGGTTGATGTTTTCATCTTACGAATATAATTAATCGGCTGATTGATGCAAGTACTGCCTTATCTTTTCATCCAGGCATATAATTTTTCTACATCTTCAACCTTGAAAAGCTGTGTACCTTTATTCATGGTGGCAGCAGTTCCACAGGCAATACCAAACTGAACGGTATCGAGTAACTCCGCACCTTCGGCGAGCTTAAATACCATTCCTCCCACCATGCTATCGCCTGCACCAACAGTGGTTTGTTTTTTAACCATTGGAGCATGAATATGTTTACAAAGGTCTTTCGTAACAAGTAATCCACCGGATGGACCCAGGGAAACAACGATCACTTCACATCTTCCCTGTTCAATAATGCTTTTAGCAGCATCATCGACTTCACTTAATTCAAGGTGTTCCTTACCTACCAACGTGCACAGTTCCGATAAGTTTGGCTTTAGTAGATAAACACCCTCCTGGACTGCAAGCCGGAGAGGTGTACCGGAACTGTCAACAATAAATTTTGCACCCATGGTTTTACATAATAAAGCAAGGCGCTGGAAGAAATCCTCTCCTACTCCCGGGGGAAGGCTGCCACTGGCTACAACATATTGTGGTGTAGGGTCAAGATCGCGAATGGCCATAAAACAATTTTCCACTTCTTCAGCAGTAAGTGTTTCACCAGGTAGAACAAACCTGTATTGTGAACCGGTCCTTTCTTCATTAACAGTAAAACTTTCGCGCACTTCACCATCCACAGGAATCACTTTATATTCTATTCCAAGTTTTGTTATAAAACCTTCGAGCATATTACCATAGGTTCCTCCCGACGGAAATATGGCCAGGGAATGTCCACCAAGCTTTTTTATAGCTTTACTTACATTAATACCTCCACCTCCAGCTTCAATCAGCACCTCCTTGCACCTAAGTTTTTTTTCGGGTATTATTGCTTCAACGCTGGTACTCTTATCCACTGCAGGATTCATGGTTAAGGTAACTATCATACACTTAGTTTAAGTTGGATGAATTAATGCAAAACCTATTCTAAAACTATACCTATAATTTCTCCAGTTCTGTCAATACAGATTCAATTGTTTTTTTCATGGTAGGATAATCACTGTAACCGCGGCTTAGCAAATAAAATTTAGTTTCTCCTGCCTGGAGGAATAAGGTGGGAAATCCAGTAACATGCAATTGTTTCACAATAGCAAATTCATAGCGAGCATCCTGTTCATACTGGGGATCCTTGAGCTTGGTATAAAAGGCGTCTTCAGGGATATTATATTTTACCAGGAGGTGACGGTAAGCTTCATTATCGGTTAGGTCCCTTCCTTCCACGTGAAGCGCTTGTTGAAGCTCATAGGCAAACAGTACCTGGTTATCGGGGTAATATTCTTTAAAGATGCATAGTGCAATGGCGGGCTTCAGTGAATCAGGGTACCAATCGGTGTCGTCGGGGTTTTCAATATGCCATAGGTAATCCTGCCCGAATTTTACCCCGGATAAATTTTCAACCTGCTTATAGGCATCTTTAAT
>JAEWIW010000007.1 GCA_023386855.1 Bacteroidota bacterium
ATTGATTCCGATCTCTTCTTTTCAGTATCATTCATATACATTGTTTTCCCTGCTGAGGCTATAAAAAAAACAATGCCACTGAAAATAGGGGAATTCACACATTACAGAAGGACTTGCAAGCAAATGGTGTCTTTCTGAGATAACCAATATCCTGGTGATCTATTGCGGTTCCGCCAGGGTAGTATTCATTTCCTTTTGCAGCTGTAAAGCAAATTCGAGGTATTTTTCCAGGTGAGAACGGTGAGTTTCAAAAGTAGTAGCGCTTTCCCTGGCATCCAGTATGGCTTTCATTTGGGGAATAACCTGCGAAAAACCAAACATGATAAAACCTGGTTTCATTTTATGAATGCATAGCCTGATTCCCTTCCAGTCGCCGCTGGCCAATAATTGTTTCAACTGGTCATTACTTTCCTTTAGGTCCTCCAGGAAAGTTCGGGACAACACCCTGATAAACTGGTCATCAAGACCGGTGAATTCCCTGATGGCCCTGGTGTTGAACAACTTCGGTTGCTCCTGGCCGTTAGTAGTCCATTTAACCAGGATATCCAGCAGCTGGCTTTCCGTATAAGGCTTTGCCAGAAAATCATTCATGCCTGCATCCAGGTAATGCTCCTTTTCTTCATTAAGGGCATGAGCTGTAAGTGCAATGATGGGGGCGGTAAGACCCAATTCTTTTCTTATAATGGTGGTCGCCTTTAATCCATCCATTACCGGCATTTGTATGTCCATCAGGATAACATCCACTAAGTGTTCCTTCAACATTTCGATCGCATGCTCTCCATTGTCTGCAAACAATGCATTCACCCTTGCATTTTTTAAAATAATTGAGGCAACAAGACTATTAAATTTATTATCCTCCACTAAAAGGACCTTTTTGTCCTTTAATAAGTGGTGGTCACTGTTGGAAACTGGCTTAACAGGATAAGCATCGATACCTTGTTTCTCAAAGGGTAGGGTAATGGAAACCGTTGTGCCAGCGAATTTCCGGCTTTTGAACTGGATAGAACCATTCATCATTTCCACCAGGTTTTTCGTGATGGTTAATCCCAGTCCGGTTCCTCCATACTTTCGGCCATAACTCTGGTCTCCCTGTTCAAATTCAGAAAATAAATTATCGATCATTTGCTCATCGACGCCGATACCGGTATCAGAAATATGGATATCGATCAGTTGCCTGGTATCCGAACACTGCCGGATAATACATTGAACCTGTACTGAGCCGGTATGCGTGAATTTTATAGCATTGCCAATAATATTCAGCAGCACCTGGTTAAGCCTGTATGGATCTCCAAATACAAAAGGATGTATCCTTACATCAAATTCAAATCCCATCCTGAGCTTTTTCTCCTCAGCCCTGAATTGTAAAATGTGGATGGCTTTTTCAACTACTTCTTTCAGGTTCATCGGGATACATTCCAGCTTAAGCTTACCTTCTTCTATCTTGGATATGTCCAGTATATCGTTAATGATGGTCAGTAAGTTATTCGCGGCGGCATGTATGGTTTCCGAATAAAACTGTTGATCGCGGTTCAGCGTGGTCTTCAGCAGTTGCTCTGATAAACCGATGATCGCATTCATAGGAGTTCTTATCTCGTGGCTCATATGAGCCAGGAATTTTCTCTTCGCCTTTTCTGATGCTTCCGCTGCTTCCTTGGCGATTAAGAGGTCTTCCTCCATCTTTTTCTGGTAGGTAATATCTTCCTGTATGGAGAAAAATTTATGAATATCACCTGCGTCATTATACACAGGCTGGCAATGAATCTTTACCCAATAGGGATGCCCCGATTTGGTATAATTCAGTACTTCGCCATGAAAAGGTTTACCGGAAGACATATTTTCATTAAAGAACCTTCTTGTTGCCGGGTCAGTAGCAGCACCCTGGAGCAGTTTGCCCGGGCGCTTACCTTTTACTTCATCAAATGAATATCCTGTAATTTTTGTGAAAGCCGGGTTTACCCATTCAATAGCCCCCGACCGGTCGGTGATGACCACCATCCGGTGTGTATTTTCCACTACCATGGCCAGGTTCTGCAATTCTTCCATCTGCTTTTTTTGCAGCCTTACAATATCATGGGTATCATGTAACTGGCTGTTGTGTTTTACCTCATTCCAAATGCGTTTCATGCTGTACGGTTGTAGGGAAGGGATGGCAGTAGTTGTTTCTTTGGAGTTCACTGCAAGTTAACCTAAGTCCGGTATAATGGAAGCGCTGTAGTGAGTTGTGTCAACACAATGGGTAAAAGCACTTAGAATCGTATAAGTTAAAAATAGTTCCGGTTAGGAACCCACAAAGAAACCAGGGTTTGAAGCAGTTCGACCATATGGTTGAACTGGCTGGGTTTGGTCACAAAACAGTTCGCACCGGAATCATAGCAACTGTTACGTTCCTTGTCGGAGGAAGCCGTAGTGAGGATCACCACGGGAATATGCGCATATTGTTCATTTGTTTTTAATTCAACCAGTAATGTTTTGCCATCCTTGCCCGGCATGTTCAGGTCGAGCAATATCAGGGAAGGAAATTCTTCCTTATCACAGCTTTGAAGTTGTTCCATTAAATGCTCTCCATTGTTCAGCACTTCAATTGAAGTGTGTTCATTTTTTATCTCCTGGAAAGCTTCATGAATGAATTCCCTGTCATCGGCATCATCATCAACCACTATAATTTTTTTTATCGCTTTCATGCGGGTATTATTATCGTGAAGGTTGTACCTACATTTAACTCACTGCTCGCTGTGATCATTCCACCATGGTTTTCCACGATCTTCTTACAGATTGCAAGTCCTATGCCTGTTCCGGCATATTCATGTTTACTGTGCAAACGCTGGAATATAACAAAGATCTTTTCTGCGAACTGGTTTTCAAAACCAATTCCATTATCACTGATCTGCACCTGGTGAAATTTGTGGGAAAGTGTGCGGCTCTTCCATCCCTTCGGTGGCTTACTCAAAAAACTATGTCTGATAGAAATTACCGGTGACATCCATGGTTTTGCAAACTTCAGTGAATTGCTGATCAGATTCTGGAACAGCTGCCTGAATTGTGAAGGGATCACCATCGCAGATGGAAGATCGCCCAGTTCAATTCCTGCTTTTTTTTCTTCGATCTTATGTTCCAGCAGTTGAAGCGCTTCTTCGCAGATCATCTTAAGGCTTACATATTCATACGACTTGTCATAACTGATCACAGATATGGATAAAAGG
>JAEWIW010000266.1 GCA_023386855.1 Bacteroidota bacterium
GATCAGAGTTATCGGGTATATGGCTGACGCAAATGAAGGTGCACATATCATTACTAAGGGTGGTAACAAGCACCAGATCACTGCACAGGGATGGAATGCTTTTAAATAAGAAAGGATATGACGAACAATAAAATAATCCTATTGTTCGCCTGCACGACTTTTTATTTACTGTCCTGCACAAGTTCCCGCAAAATATCGGTTATCAATAAAAAGATCAGCGCTGTTGAACTCAGGGAAGACTATGCAATGTTCCGTGGTGTACTGGAAGAACTGCATCCGAGCCTGTATTGGTTTTCTACCAAAGACAGCATGGATGAGTACTTCAAAAGGGGCTATGAACAGATCACCGATTCCATGACGGAGCAGCAATTCAGGAATCTTTTAAATTATACAACGAGCAAGATACGATGTGGACATACTGGCGTTTATCCTTCAAAAAAATTCAGCAGGTTTTATAGCCAGTCACGCATCACTACCTTTCCTTTTGCTGTAAAATGCTGGCCCGATACGGCTGTGGTATATTCAAGCCTTATCCCAAAAGATTCCCGGATAAAGCAGGGTACGCAACTTCTTTCCATTGACGGAAGGTCAATACCGCAGCTGCTTGACACCTTCCTGTTGCATATCAATGGAGATGGTTATGCTGCTACAGGCAGGTACCAGTTCCTGAGCAACCGCGGAACATTTGGTGCCATGTACCGGAATATTTTCGGACTTAAAGATTCTCTTTCCCTCGGGTACATTGATTCAACAGGCATAGCAAGGCAGGAAATGTTTCCCATGTTTAAACCAAGGGCCGATACCACCAGGGTGAGAGATTCGCTTACCCGTGAAAGAAAACAAAGAATCGCCAGGTTACCTGTTAAGGAGTTGCAGTTAGATACAGGCCTTCGAACAGGATATATTTCACTAAACAGTTTTGAAAGAAACCATGGGTTGACAAGATTTTTCAGGCAATCGTTCAAAAAACTTGCGCAAAATAATATTCAACACCTTGTCATTGACCTGCGTTCCAATGGTGGTGGAGATGCAGGGTTATCGACCTTACTGACCAGGTATGTTACGGATCACCGCTTCAGGGTTGCTGATTCATTGTATGCGAAAAAAAGAAGCAGTCGTTATAGGGATCATATCCAATGGCAACCTATCTATTGGCTCTTTACACTTTTTGTGACAAGAAAAAGAGAGGATGGCAATTTTCACTTTGGCGTTTTTGAACGTCATTATTTTGGACCGAGAAAAAAGCATCATTTTGAGGGACAGGTTTACCTGTTAACCGGTGGTAATTCATTTTCTGCAACAACAATTTTTGTGCAGGAGTTAAAAGGACAAAAAAATGTAAAGATCATTGGCGAAGAAACCGGCGGTGGTGCTTATGGAAATACAGCGTGGATGATACCAATGGTCACACTTCCCCATAGTAAATTGAGAGTGCGAATACCCAAGTTCAGGATGGTAATGGAGCCCTCACTTGCAAAAGAGGGAAGAGGCGTAATGCCGGATATTCCTGTTGCTCCAACATTCATGGATATCCGTAATGGTATTGATGTAAAAATGGAGAAGGCCAGGCAGCTGATCCTTCTCCATGAATTAATTAATTAACTGGTTTTTTTTCCTATTGTCTTAACTGCATGGTCTACTGCCCTTGTTGTAAGGGCCATATAGGTAAGCGATGGGTTCTGTGTTGAAGTGGATGTCATACATGCACCATCAGTAACATAAACATTCGGGCATGCATGCAGCTGGTTCCATTTATTAAGTAAGGATGTTTTAGGATCATGACCCATGCGCACACCTCCCATTTCGTGTATATCCAAACCGGGTGCCTGTTTCGAATCGTTGGTCTGTAAATCTGTGAATCCTGCCCTGGTAAACATATCAGTCATCTGTTCAAAATAATCGGCTACCATTTTTTCATCATTATCATCATAGCTGATATTGAAGCTTAATAAAGGCATTCCCCATTCATCTTTTTTAGAATGATCAAGGCTAACATAATTGGTTTCTTTTGGAATGGTTTCTCCCATCATGTGTGAGCTGACATTCCATGGTCCGTATTCGGTTTTATTCAGCATTTCCTTGAGTTCCTTACCTACCGCATCCTGGTGATTGATCGTTCCCCGCCCTGAATAAAAACCGGCAGCATAGCCCCTTAAGAAATCTGTTTCCTGTTTTCTTACATTACGGAACCGGGGAATATAAGCGCTTGTTGGGCTGCGGCCATCGGTTTTAAAATCTTTAAAGCCATCATATGTACCCGAGATCCTGGCCCTGTAATTATGGAAGGCAACATATTTTCCCAACAGACCATTATCATTACCCAAACCCTGGGGGAATCGGGATGAAGTGGAATTCAGCAGGATAAGGTTAGTGTTGATGGCAGAAGCATTTACAAAAATGATAGGAGCAAAATATTCGGTCTCCTGTTTTGTTATACTATCGATTACTCTTACTCCAGTGGCTTTTCCTTTTTTATCGTCGTAAATAATAGAGTGAACAATGGAGTTGGGTTTGAGGTAAAGATTACCGGTTCGTGCTGCCCATGGCAGGGTAGATGCATTGCTGCTGAAATAACCTCCAAAGGGGCAACCCCGCTGACAGAGGGTGCGCTTCTGGCATTGAGCCCTGCCCTGGTCGAGATGAATTTGTTGTGGTTCAGTAAGATGGGCACAACGGGCATATATCACATGCCTGTCGTTATAATTCTTTGCCACAACTGCTTTGAAGTAATTGTCAACGCAGGTCAGTTCAAGGGGAGGAAGGAATTCTCCATCAGGCAGAACATCAAGCCCGTCTTTATTTCCCGAGATCCCGGCAAAGCGTTCAACATAACTGTACCATGGTGCAAGATCTTTATATCGTATTGGCCAGTCAACAGCAAAGCCATCCCTTGCGGGGCCCTCAAAATCAAAATCACTCCAGCGCTGGGTCTGCCTTGCCCAAAGAAGGGATTTGCCTCCCACCTGGTAGCCCCGGATCCAGTCGAAGGGTTTTTCCTGTGTATAGGGATGCTCGGTATCTTTTACGAAAAAATGCATGGCATCTTCACGGAAAGCGTAGCACCGGCTTACGACGGGGTTCTCCTCCTGGATTTTTTGCGGAACCTGTCCCCGGTGTTCAAATTCCCAGGGCATCATATTGGTTGTAGGGTAATCTTTAAGGTGACGGACATCTTTCCCTCTTTCGAGAACAAGTGTTTTAAATCCCTTTTCGGTAAATTCCTTGGCTGCCCAGCCACCACTGATCCCGGAGCCAATCACAATTACATCGAATGAATTCATAGCAATATTTTATAGGAGGCGTAATTACAAAAAAGACCAAATAGTGTTTTATCCATGAAGATTTTTAAGCTTAACTCAGGGAACCGGCAGCTTTAACGGGGAAGCATCCATGCCATCGCCCGGGAACCAGTTCATAAACTTTCACATTGGTGAGAAAATACCTGGAGCTGGTATAGGCCTGGACGGTCAATCTTTTCATGGAACGGAAAAAATATTGAAGATCATCTTTTTCTTCGCGTTGATTCAATTCCTTTATATAGCTTAAACGCTGATCGGGCGAGGCTTCCAGGAAGCTGGCCGATAATTTTTTTGCCGATGCTTTCTCAAAAGATTTCATTCCCTTAACAAATTTTTCCTGTTCCTCTTTGGTTGAACAATCATCGATCATCTTAAGGGCAAAAAGGTGGGCATAGATATCTTTAGCGCCGGGAGTACCTGTTGCAGGCAGCAGGGTTTCTGCGAGCTCGGCAAGCATCTGTTCTTCTGAACTATCTATGCTGAAATTTTTTACGAGCATAGAGGATTTGCTTTTATCCTGCATGCACGAAGGGATCAGTACAGCGCCCGCCGTTATCCAGGCGAGCTGCTGAAGGGCAGTTCTTCTGTTCAAGTTTGATGGTTGGTTTGGGGAAAATTAAGGAAATCAGCTGAATTAATATCACTGTGGCAGGGGAAGTATTATGGTAAATTCAGTGCCTTTACCGGGACGGCTGTTTAATTTGGTAATGGCCCCAATTTTTTTCGCCCTTTCCTGGAGCTGAGTTATGCCCATCCCATCTTCGCCGGGTTTAAATGAACGGGCAAGGTTTCCATCGTCTTTAATGGATAAAACAAAGCAATTGTCTTCCAGTTGAGTATCTATCATAACGGTATTGGCCTGGGCATGCAACTGGATATTTTTCAGTACCTGCTCGGTGATGCGGAAAAGCTCAAGGCTTTCTTCCTCATCAAAATATAGTTCTTCGGTTTCATGTTTAAGCACTACTTTGATCCCTGACTCGGAGGAGAAATTGCTGACCCTGGTTTTTAAGGTTGAAAAAAATCCCAGGTCTTCAAGCATTTTAGGTTTCAGTTGGCTGCTGATTTCCGTTATCCTTGAGCAGGTTTCACCTAAATGATTAATGGCCGATTGGAAGCGGGCCCTGGTATGGTCTTCGGAAAGATTAAGATCTTCAAAAATCATATTAAGCGACATCTTGATACTGGCCAGGTCGTTTCCAATATTGTCATGAAGTTCATTGGAGATATTTACCCTTTCCTTTTCCATCGCTGTTTCCATTTGTTCATTCAGTTCAGCCAGTTCCCGGTTCATCATGCGGCTTTCTTCCAGTTGATCGGAGAGCAATTCAGAAACGCTTGCTTTTTCTTCCGATAACTGCTGTTCGCGTTTTCTTTTAGTGATATCGCGTAATATGCTTACTGTGCCATATACTTTATTAGGGGAAATATTAATTATCGTGCTGGAGAACTGGATATTCCTGGGTTCCCCGGATTTGTTATTCAACAGCAATTCGCCCGACCAGTGGCCAGTCCAGTTCAATGCACGGGCGATGGTTGCTCTTTCAGGCTCAGTAATTTTAAATAGGTCCTGCACGTGCTTTCCCAGTACCTCGGCGGAAGTCCAGCCAAAAACTTCTTCGGCCCTCCGGTTCCATAAAGTGATGACACCCTTCCTGTTTGTTCTTACTACAGCCTCAAAAATATTTTCGAGTATAATGGACTCCGATCGGCCCTGGAAATCCAGCTCATTGTCCTTTTTCTGTCCCCGGTAAATCAGGACAATAACTATGAAAATAAATCCGCCGATGAGGGAATACAATGCTGGCCTGATTTGGGATACAATGGTATCGGCCTGTTCGAACTTGCGTGTGGATTGCACTATATAATAATTCTCTTTGGCCCGGAACTCATCAAGGGCCCGCCTGATTTCTATAAGGGCGTTTCTATCATTGGTAGCCTGCATTAATGCAACGGATTTTGCAGGTTCTGTTGCAAAAAGCCTGCTGATGGAATCTGTCAGTCGTACCCGTTGATAAACCAGTTTGCGGATCTTTTCCAGCCTTCCCGCCTGCTGTGGATTGCTGGAAACCAATACCCTGATGTGTTCGTATTCATTATAGATCTGGCGGCGGGTATCCAGGGTGGGATCCTCTTTTATGGTAGGCTGTTCACTGAATGTTCTTAATTTAATGATCTCCTCATTGACCAGGCGGAAAATCAGCTCGGCCTTATCAATAATCCGGTAAGTATTAACAACAATAC